>NZ_DAOUBL010000050.1:0-3795 GCF_034432615.1 Bellilinea sp.
CTTGCATGCAATACCAATCACCCCCACCTGCACCTCCCCCAAAATCGCGCCTGCGATTTTGGGGGAGGCGGGAGGTGGACGAGACTCGAAAGTTGATGTAAAAATGATTTATCCCGAATTGACGTTAAAATAAAATAACATCAACCCAAGTCATTGCGAACAGGACAATTACCCCGTCCTGTTCGCAATGATAGTGCGTTCTATAATTCTTTCTGGTTGAGGTCGTCTTGGAAACTTATCGTGGTGTCATCGAACGATATCGAGAATGGCTGGATGTTCCTGATCATCTTGAAGTGGTCAGTCTTCTGGAAGGGAATACACCTCTGATTCCCATGCCAGGGCTGGCAGAAGAACTGGGCGGCGGGTTTGAATTGTGGATTAAGTTCGAAGGAATGAACCCAACCGGTTCGTTCAAGGATCGTGGCATGACGGTAGCCATCAGTGAGGCAGTGGGGCGGGGAGTCAAGGCGGTAATCTGCGCTTCTACCGGCAACACGGCAGCCTCGGCAGCTGCTTATGCCTCCCGCGCCGGCCGGCGTGCCATTGTAATCATCCCACAAGGCAAGGTGGCAGCCGGAAAACTGGCCGGTGCAATTGCCTACGGTGCTGATGTGATTCAAATTGACGGTTCGTTTGATGATGCCTTGAATCTGGTGGTGGAAATCAGCCAGAAACACCCGATAGGACTGGTCAATTCGCTCAACCCTTACCGTTTGGAAGGTCAGAAAACTGCCGCATTTGAGATTGTTGACCTTCTCAACGGCGCGCCGGACTGGCTTTGCCTGCCGGTTGGCAATGCTGGAAACATCACCTCTTACTGGATGGGTTTTTGCCAGTATCATCAAGCCAAACAGAGCGGTTTACCAAAATTGTTGGGGGTGCAGGCCTGGGGTGCTGCCCCACTGGTTTTGGGGCATCCAGTTGAGCGTCCCGAAACGGTGGCAACGGCAATCCGGATTGGTCGCCCGGCGCGCGGGGAGCAAGCCCTGCAGGCAGCAGAAGAATCGGGTGGAAAAATCATTGCCGTAACGGATGAGCAAATCCTGCAAATGCAGCGTCGTCTGGCTTTGCACGGTGTATGGGTGGAACCCGCTTCGGCAGCTGGACTGGCGGGTCTGGCTCAGGAGATTTATCAAAAGCAGATTAACCTGAAAGGCAAGCGGGTTGTTGCTGTTTGTACGGGGCATGGGTTGAAGGACCCGGACATTATCGTCAGGCAATTCAGCAGCCCGAAAATTGTGCAACCGGATATGGGCCAATTGGAAGAGATTATATTAGGGGAGGAAAACCATGAATGAGCTGGTCGTAACGGTTCCCGCCACATCGGCCAACCTGGGTCCGGGTTTCGATTGTTTAGGGCTGGCGTTGGATTTGTGGAACACCACCACCTTTCGGATCGGAGGGGATGGAATCCAGGTATGTGTGAAGGGGGAGGGCGCCGGGCAATTACCGGAAGATTCGGGCAATCTGGTGGTGCAAGCTTTTACGGCGCTTTACGTGCGTCGCGAGGCAACCATGCCGCGCGATTTACAAATTGAATGCCATAACCTCATTCCATTGAGTTCGGGATTGGGATCAAGCACGGCAGCGATATTGACGGGCCTGATTGCTGCCAATTTCTTCCTGGGGCAGCCGCTCAGTAAATTAGACTTGCTGCGCATGACGATTGACATCGAAGGCCATGCCGATAATGCGGCAGCGGCTTTGTTCGGTGGTTTGGTGCTGGTGGCGGCCGATGTTCATCCTCCTGTTGTTCGGCCTTACCCTTTACCAGCGTTAAACGTTGTGGCGGTTGTTCCAGAAGTACGGCTGCCTACCCGTGAGGCGCGTGCCGCACTGCCGGAAAAAATTGTTCGCGCTGATGCCATTTTTAACCTCAATCGTCTTGCGCTGCTGATTGATGCGCTGCGCGAAGGTGACCGGCGCTTACTGTTGACCGCCATGGATGATCGAATCCACCAGCCTTATCGTTTTCCCCTAATCCCCGGCAGTCATGCTGCCGTACTGGCTGCGCGTGAGCTCGGGGCGGCGGCTGCTTTATCTGGCGCTGGACCGAGTGTGATTGCCTTTGCCAATGACAATGCTTATGCGGTTGCGAATGCCATTCAGGCGGCCTTTCGGAATGCTGGCGTTAACACCCGCTGCTATCACTTTACTCCAACCATGCAGGCAGCTCGTTGGTATGGATGAAAATGGATGATCCGCAAATTTTTTCTGGACAAAACCGCATCTTTCGAGTAAAATTGGGCTTCGCAATGGATTGAACGTTTTTTTGGAGGAAGTAATTTGGCTAACATCAAGTCACAAATCAAGCGCAATAAGCAAAACGAAAAACGCCGGCTGCGCAACCGCTTTTTCCGCGGTGCAGCCCGTAAAGCCATTTCCAAAGCTCGGGTGGCAATTGACACCGGTGAGACTCCCGAAGCCCGCGAGGCGGTCATTCTGGCAGTCAAAGCACTGGATAAGGCTGCTGAAAAAGGTGTGATTCATAAAAACAATGCCGCCCGCCGCAAAAGCCGCTTGATGAAGCGCCTGGCTGCTCTCAACAAGTAAAACCACGATTCTTTATGATAATATATCCATAGCGGGAGGCATGTCTCCCGCTTTTGATTTTCTTTCACCAATGCAAAAGATGGGCGTGTTATAATTCTTTCGTTCATTCCGGCATCTTTCTTTCAAGGGTTTAAGCATGTTCGAAAGAGAACAGCAAGCAATTACGCAAAAAATTAAAACCTTCTGTCGGGAAAATCAACTACCTGAGGTGGAATTTCAATGGAAGTGGATTCCATTCAGTGGTCACTGGGGTATATCCACTTCCTTTTTTCAATTAGCTGCTCAGGAGGCACGGCAGGGAAAAAAGGTCAACGTCAATTCCCGTGCAGCTGAACTGGCCAGTCAGATTGCCGCCTATTTGGGAACACCGCAAGGTTTTGAAAAAGTTGAAGCGGTGAACGGCTATTTGAATATTTACTTTTTGCAAAGCACTTATGCAACCCAGGTCGTCAACACGGTACTGCAACAGGGAGAAAATTTTGGTAAGGGTGCACCCCGCAACGAGCGCGTGATGGTGGAATTTTCTCAGCCCAACACCCATAAGGCCTTTCATGTGGGGCATTTACGCAGTGCCATTTTGGGGGATGTCATCAGCCGCCTGCTGGATTTCGCCGGTTTTTCGGTGGTGCGCGCCAACTATCCCGGTGATATTGGTTTGCATGTCATCAAGTGGCTGTGGTGCTATATGAACTTTCACCGTGGAGAAAAACCTGCCAGTGATATTACCCGCTGGATGGGGGATATTTATGCCGAAGCCAATCGGCGACTGGAAGAAAAACCAGAACTGGAAAATGAAGTGCGTGCCCTGTATGCTCGTTGGGATCGGCGCGACCCTGAGGTGGTGGCTTTGTGGGAAGAAACACGCCAGTGGTCGCTCGATGGTTTTGAGGAGATTTACCGCCAGCTGGATATTCACTTTGACGTGTATTATTTCAACAGTCAGGTGGAACACCCCGGAAAAGAAATTGTCAATGAGTTGATTGCCAAAGGGATTGCGGTGGATGAACGCCCGGATGGCCCTGTGGTGGTCAAACTGGACGAATTACTGGGATTAAAAACAGAAAAGTACCGGGTTCTTGTGGTGCTGCGTTCAGACAACACCGCCCTTTACGCTACCGAAGATCTGGCGCTGGCGAAAAAGAAATTCAGTGACTATCCCGACTTAAGCCGCTCATATTATGTGGTGGATGTACGTCAATCCTTACACTTCCAGCAGGTTTTCAAAACGCTGGAACTGGCCGG
>NZ_DAOUBL010000051.1:0-8405 GCF_034432615.1 Bellilinea sp.
TCTACGTGAACCGCGCCCGGGTGGATCAGAAAGATGAAATCAGCCTGTTCATTGAATTCTACCTCAAAAACGCAGGCAAACTTTCTGCTGAGGTTGGTTATATTCCTCTCACGGATGAAATTTACGCCCTGGCCCAAAAACGCTATGATAACCGCGTAACCGGTTCCATCTTTGAAGGTCAAGGTTCGACCGTCGGCGTATCACTGGCCGATTTACTTGCCAAAGAATAAGATTTGGAAGGTTCTTACTATCCGGGAATGGGACGATACCACTCGTCCCATTCCCTGTGTCAAAGAGGGAAAAGATGACTACCACAATTAAATCCCTGGTTTCCCTGAACCACCAAAAGCGCAACCGCGAAAGAGTGCTTGTAAGGGCGCTTACTTTCATCTTTGCATTCGTTTCTGTGGGTACGACTGCAGGAATAATCTACGAACTCCTCAAAGAAACAGTGTTGTTCTTTCAGGAAGTTTCTATCATCGAATTTTTCACCGATACGCGCTGGACACCGTTGTTCGCCTCAAAACGATTTGGCGTTCTGCCCCTTGTCAACGGCACCTTGCTGGTGGCAGCCGGTGCAATGCTGGTTGCGGTACCACTAGGTTTACTGGCTGCTATCTTTCTCAGTGAATATGCCTCGGAGAGATTGCGCAAAATCTTAAAACCAATACTCGAAATTCTGGCCGGCATTCCTACTGTTGTGTATGGTTATTTTGCGCTTTTGTTTATCACACCCATACTGCGCGACCTGTTCCCACAAACTCAAATCTTCAACGCCGCCAGTGCATCCATTGCCATGGGCTTTATGATTTTACCGCTCATGGCTTCTGTATCGGAGGATGCGCTTTCGGCAGTACCCCGCTCGTTGCGCGAAGCAGCCTATGCAATGGGAGCCACCAAGTTCGAAACAGCCACGCAGGTGGTCTTACCGGCTGCTCTTTCCGGTGTGGCGGCGGCGTTTATTCTGGCAGTTTCACGCGCCATTGGTGAAACGATGATCGTAGCCATTGCTGCCGGACAGCAGCCCAAGTTGACCCTCAACCCGCTTGAATCCATCGAAACCATGACTGCTTACATCGTGCAAGTCAGTTTGGGAGATACCCCTCATCAGAGTATTGCCTACAAAACCATCTTTGCCGTTGGAATGTTGCTGTTTGTGATGACCCTGGTCATGAATATCGTCAGCTACTTCATCACCAAACGCTTCAGGGAGAGATACGAATGAGTACCACCACCTTAATAAGAGATGTGAACTTTGAGCGTGATCTTTCAATACGGAAGATCAAAGGCAAAATTTTCGAAATTCTTGCCTTTTTCGCCGTCTTACTGGGAATTGCCATGCTGCTAACCCTCCTCATTGATGTATTTTTTGATGGCTTACCCTGGTTAAGCACACGGCTATTCACTGAGTTTCCCTCCCGCTTTCCGGAAAAAGCCGGTTTACGTTCCGCCTTACAAGGCTCAATCTGGTTGATGGTACTCACTGCGGCTATGGCTGTTCCAATTGGGATTGGTGCAGGCGTGTACCTTGAAGAATTTGCCCCTCAAAACCGCATCACCCGCTTCATAGAAATTAATGTGGCAAATCTGGCAGGAGTTCCATCCATTATATACGGCTTACTTGGATTGGGGCTATTTGTCCGTCAGTTGGGACTGGGACGCACCCTCATTGCAGGGGCAATGACCATGGCTTTGCTGGTACTTCCCATCATCATTGTCACCACCCGAGAGGCGATTCGCGCTGTTCCGCGTTCTATTCGTCAGGCTGCTCTTGCACTGGGAGCAACTGACTGGGAAGTATCCCGCGATCATGTCCTGATTTATTCCGCTCCGGCAATTATGACCGGGGTTATCTTAGCCATGTCTCGCGCCATCGGAGAAACGGCTCCCCTGATCACCATTGGGGCGTTAACTTATATCGCCTTCGACCCAAAAGGGCCATTTGACATCTTCACGGTCTTGCCCATTCAAATTTTCAACTGGGTCTCACTGCCTCAATCATCCTTTCATGGGTTAGCAGCTGCAGGCATTATAATATTGCTGGTTGTCTTGCTTTCCATGAACGCTCTGGCTATCTGGCTGCGAAACCGCCTGATCATCCGGTGGTAAAATAACTGGGAGCATAAAATTGCAATGGACAACAATCATTACATTCTGGAAACGCAAAATCTAAACATTTACTACGGGAATTTTCTGGCCGTAAAAGATGTGAACTTCAAAGTACATCGTCACCAGATTACGGCGATCATCGGGCCGTCGGGCTGTGGTAAATCCACCCTGCTGCGCGCCTTTAATCGCATGAACGAACTGGTGCCTTCCGCGCGCTCAGAGGGTAAAATCCTCTTCAATGGTGAAGACATTTACGATCCCTCCATTGACCCTGTGGAAGTGCGCCGGCGAATCGGCATGGTCTTTCAAAAACCAAACCCCTTTCCCAAATCCATTTATGAAAATATCGCCTGGGGGTTGAAGATCAACGGATTTCGCGGCTCAAAATCGGAACTGGATGACCTGGTAGAACAGGCTTTGCGTGGTGCAGCTTTATGGGACGAGGTGAAGGATAAACTGGATCAAAGCGGTCTATCTCTATCCGGCGGGCAGCAGCAGCGCCTGTGCATTGCCCGGGCAATTGCCATCAAACCCGAAGTGATTTTGATGGATGAACCTGCATCGGCATTGGACCCCATCGCCACTCTCAAGATCGAAGATTTGATGCGAGAACTGAAAGAAAATTATACAATTGTAATTGTCACCCATAACATGCAAGAGGCTGCCCGCGTTTCCGATTACACGGCAATGATGATGCTTACCGGTAACGAAGAACGCTCCGGAACGGTCATCGAATTTGACCGTACCGACCTCATCTTTACCCGCCCGAAAGACAAACGCACCGAAGACTACATCACCGGCCGTTTTGGCTAAACTTACTCCAGGAAAGGCTTTCCCATGCCACGCGATACCCTTATCCGACAGATAAACCAGATCCAGGACGAGATCCTCATCCTTGGCAGCATGGTGGAGCAAGCCACCCTCTCCGCCGTTCAGGCTTTGAAAAACCGTGATACTCAGCTGGCCCACGACATCTTTGAACAGGATCAGGTGATCAACGAAAAACGCTTTGCTATCGAAAATGCCATTATTACCCTGATGGCTACTCAGCAGCCGATGGCGCGCGACCTGCGCGGGATGACCGCCATGCTGGAAGTCAACACCGAACTGGAACGGATGGGAGATTACGCCAAAGGCATCGCCAAAGTGGTTACCCGCCTTGGCGAAGGTGAAGTAGTCATCCCCATTCAGGAAATTGAAAAAATGGCGGAGATTGCCGTCAGCATGCTGCACCGCGCATTGGGTGCGTTTATTTCAGAAAATTCCTCTCAGGCATTAGCCATTCCCAAAGAGGATGATCAGGTAGATGAACTGTTCAATCAGGCTTACCGAAAAATCATTGAAGCCATGATTGCCAACCCCAATCTGATTGATCATACCAACCTGATGCTATGGGTCATCCACAATCTGGAACGCTTAGCCGACCGGGTAACGAACATTTGTGAACGCACCGTCTTCAGTGCAACCGGTGAATTGTTCGAGATTGACGGGATGGACGAAGACGACGCCAACGTGTAAAGTCTCAACCCAATTACAAAGGCTATCCCCCCGCGGAGCACCTGCGGGGGTTTTCTCATCCTTCTTAAAGCCCCTCGTAAAATGCTATAATGAGGAATAGTCAGCAGAACGAGGTGCCCTCATGCCAAAATCTCCCGTCAGCCCCAATATTCAAATATTTGGTTCGTCCATCATCCTGCATCAGTTAAGCGCCATGGTGGATGAAATTGAAGGTGTCAAAAAAGCAGAGGACATCGAAGCCGTCCACCGCATGCGGGTTGCCACCCGCCGTATGCGCAGCGCCTTGCCCATCTTCGGACCTTTCCTTGCCCCGCGGCGCCACGAAAACTGGCGCAAACGCATCCGCGCCATCACCCGTGCGCTGGGCGCCGCACGCGATACCGATGTTCAAATCGAGCACTTGACCGATCTGGTCAATCGTCTGACCCCGCCGGAAAGGGCTGGCGTGCGCCGACTGTTGCTGCGGATGCGGCAGCGCCGCCGCGAACTGCAAAAGGACGTTCTCAAAGCCTTGCGCCGTCTGGAAAAAGATACCCTTGTGGCGGAGATTACTCAGAAACTTGCCCCTTTTAAAATTTACAAAAATCAACTGGATTTACAAGATCCGGCATTACGAAAACTGGCAGATGAGCACATTCAATGCCGGCTGGACGAGTTTCTCGCCTTTGAGCCGTATGTTTTTCAAGCGGAATGTGTGGCCGAACTGCACGCCATGCGGATCGCCGGCAAACATTTGCGTTACACGCTGGAATTCTTTGCCCCCCTGTATGAAGATGAATTGAAAAAATTCGTCAAATCCCTGCGCCAATGTCAGGACTTGCTGGGCGCGATTCACGATGCCGATGTCTGGATTGAATACCTGCCGCAATTCATTGAAGAGGAACGCCAGCGCACGGTGGACTATTTTGGGCATGCCCGCCCGTTCAAACGGCTGCTGCCGGGTCTGCTTTTTTACCGTGAACTCCGCCAGCAAGAACGGCAGTCCCTCTACCATCAATTTGTGGACTCGTGGAAGGAATGGCAGCAGGAAAATTTGTGGGATAAACTGCGCCAGAGGGTGTCCATTTCCCATCTGCTGGACAATAACCCCGCTGAAACGCACCCCGCCGAAGAAAACAAGCAAGAGGAAAAGGAGAAAAATGGAGAATCCTGAAATTCCCCCAAAAAGCCGGGTGGTGGGATTTATTGATATTGGCACCAATTCCATCCGCCTTTTGCTGGTACGCATCAACCCGAATAAAACCTATCAGGTGCTGACCGCCCAAAAAGAAGTCGTCCGCCTTGGAGAGGGCGAATTTATCGAACAAACCCTTCAACCCGAAGCCATGGAGCGTGCTATCATCGTTTGCCGAAAGTTTGCCGAACTGGCCCGTCAGCGTCAGGCGGAAGAAATCATTGCCGTAGCCACATCGGCTACTCGCGAAGCCAGCAACAAAAGCGAGTTTATTCAGCGCCTGAAGGATGAAGCCGGTCTGGATGTACGCGCCATTTCCGGTCTGGAAGAAGCCCGTTTGATTTATCTGGGTGTGGCTTCGGGTGTTCACCTGGCAGATCGGCAGGCATTATTCATTGATATTGGCGGCGGCAGTACCGAGATTATCGTGGGTGACCGACAACAGTATCATCTGCTCGATTCGCTAAAACTGGGAGCCATCCGCCTGACCACCATGTTCTTCCTGCCCAACGAACAGGAACCCATCTCCCCTATTCGCTATGCCCTGATTCAAAATTACGTCCGGAACATCATAGTGCGCACCGTTCAGCGCGTTCAGCCGTACAAGATTGATGTGGTTTATGGCTCTTCCGGCACAATCCTCAACCTGGCAGACATCGCCGCCCACCGCTTTTTCAAGCGCAAACTGGAGCGCGAGGATGAAATCACCCACGCCCAACTCAAAGAAGTCATTCAGGTTCTTTGTCAGGCCAACCTGGAAGAACGCCGCCAGATTCCCGGTATAAACCCTGAGCGGGCAGACATTATTATTGCCGGGGCAGCTATCATTGATACCATCATGGAAGAACTCAAACTGCCTTCCTTCCGTCCCAGTGAACGCGGGCTGCGGGACGGCCTGCTGATTGATTATCTTTCCCGCACCGATCAATCGCTCATGCTGGGTCAAATGACCGTACGCGAACGCTCTGTGCTGCATCTGGCGCGCACGGTCAACTTTGATGAGCCGCACGCCCGCCATGTTGCCCGCCTTGCTTTGCAGTTGTATGATTCAGGGTATCAAATTGGCTTGCATCGCTTAGGCCGTTGGGAACGGGAACTGCTGGAATATGCCGCATTACTGCATGATATCGGCGCGTTTCTTTCTTACCAAAACCACCAGATGCACACCTACTACCTGATTCGCAACGCCGACCTGCTCGGTTTTGATCAGAAAGAAATCGCCATTATGGCGCTGGCAAGTTTGCATCACCGCAAAGCGCTGCCGAGTAAAAAAGAACCGGAATTTGCCGCACTGGATAAAGACTCACAAACAGCCGTAAAGGTATTGGGCATGATCCTGCGGCTGGCTGAAAGTCTTGACCGCAGTCACATCGGCGCCGTACACCGTGCCCGTTTTGTGTCCGGAGATAAGAAAGAAGTCATCCTGGAAATGTTTTCCGATCAGGACTGCCAGTTAGAGCAATGGGGCGTTGAATCTCATTTAGAAGCCTTTGAGAAGACTTTCAACCGCCCTTTGGTCGTACGGGTGATTGCCAAATCAGCGGTATAAACCTGCCGGTAAAGCGGTTTGCCATTCAGCCGCACAACCAAACACCGCCTCAAAGAACCGGCTGACCTCTTGCGCCACTTGTTGAACGGATGGACAGGGAGAAAGCCACTCAGCCATGGCTGTCATTTGCACACCATCCAATCCGCAGGGGATGATGCCCTGCCAGTAAACCATTTCCGGCTGAATGTTCAACGCAAACCCATGCCGGGAAACACCCTTCGCATCTACCTTGACTCCAATCGAGGAAATTTTCACCGGCAATGAAACTTCTTCGGCTGGTTTATTCACCCAAACGCCGGTCAGCCCTTCGCGGCGATAAGCTTCAATTCCGTAATACACCAGCGTCCGGATGAGAACCTCTTCCAGTTTTCGCACATAACCGACAAAATCGGCTTGCGGCAGACGTTCGCCCTGCCAGCCTGCTGAAGCCAGCGGTAAGAGGGGATAGCCCACCAGTTGACCCGGCCCGTGATAGGTAATATCACCGCCGCGGTCCACCTCAAAAACGGCTATGCCCCGCCGCTTAATTTCTTCCTCTGACCAGAGAATATGCTCACGTCCGCCGCGCCGTCCAATGGTATAGGTGTGCGGATGTTCCAGCAAAAGCAGACTGGGCGGCTGTTTTCCAGCGGCAATTTGCTCCGCCAGCAAATTTTGCAAGTCCCAGGCTTGCTGATATTCCACTTCTCCCAGCCAGTAAATCAGACAAGACGAGATTGTTTCCATCTTGTTCCAAACCTCTTTGTTCTTAATAAACGTCAATTCGGGATAAATCATTTTTACATCAACTTTCGAATTTTCATCCCCCTCCTGCCTCCCCCAAAATCGCAGTGGCGATTTTGGGGGAGATGCAGGTGGGCATTGGCATTGCCTACAATATTTTTATCTTATCCCAAACTCACGTTAAAATCAAAGTATACCGGTAAAACAGAGCAAAGACAGGTCATTTCTTAACATTCTCTAATATTTTGCCGACAGGAATCTAACATTAGAAGCATAGCATGATTACAGCCATTATAGACCCGCAAGGGATTTATTGGTAATTTTAAAAATCATGGAGTTATCAGGAGGTTGAAATGAACCTGGAAAAATACACTCAAAAAGCCCAGGAAGCCATTTTTCAGGCGCAACTACTGGCGCAGGACTTGAATCATCAAGCCATCGAACCGGCTCACTTACTGCTGGCTTTAATTCAGCAGGAGGACGGGGTTGTACCCGCGGTGATCACCCGCATTGCTGGCAGTGTGCTGGCGATTCGGCAAGAGCTGACCCAGGAATTGGAAAAACGCCCCAAAGTTTATGGCGCTGGGGGAGAAGTCGGACTTTCCCGTCCGGCTGCAGATGTGCTGAGTTCTGCCGAACGCTACGCCAAGGGGATGCAGGATGACTATGTTTCAACGGAACATATTTTGCTGGCTCTGACCGAGAGCATCGAAGGACGACGGCTCAGTCAATACGGCATCACCAAAGAGTCGATCCTGAAAGCGCTGGCAGCCGTGCGCGGGACACAGCGGGTCACTTCCCAAAACCCGGAAGCGACCTATCAGGCGTTGGAAAAATACGGGCGCGACCTGACCGCCATGGCGCGTCAGGGCAAACTTGATCCGGTTATCGGGCGGGATGAGGAAATCCGCCGCGTCATACAAATCCTTTCCCGCCGCACCAAGAACAATCCGGCTTTGATCGGCGACCCCGGTGTGGGTAAGACCGCCATTGTGGAAGGCCTGGCTCAACGCATTGTCAACGGAGATGTGCCGGAAGGTCTGAAGCACAAGCGCATTGTCCAGCTGGATATGGGTACGCTGGTTGCTGGTGCAAAATACCGCGGCGAATTTGAAGAACGCCTCAAAGCCGTCCTGCATGAGATCACCAGCGCCGCAGGGGAAGTGATCCTCTTTGTGGATGAAATGCACACGGTTGTTGGGGCTGGCGCTGCCGAAGGCGCCATGGATGCCGGCAACATGCTCAAGCCAATGCTGGCACGCGGCGAGTTGCACATGATTGGCGCCACCACCATTGACGAATACCGCAAACACGTCGAAAAAGACCCGGCTC
>NZ_DAOUBL010000052.1:0-2013 GCF_034432615.1 Bellilinea sp.
CCCGGTCAGGGTAAAGAATGTAGGTGTGCTGATCGGAACGATAGAGGGCGCTGTTCCGTAAACTGCGCAGCAGGGCCAGCGACTCCTCCCCGCTGAGCAACCCGGAAGATAGAATCGCCACCTGCCCTTCCAGCATTTCGTATAAACGGTCAATGTGGGCGCTTCCCGGCTCAAGCCGCAGCAGGTTGTAGGAATGATAGAGTGCATCCGCACGCCGGTTGGCGCGCAGGCTGTGCTCCACATACTCCTGCGCCATACTCAGGAAAGCACGCAATTCATCGGCGGTCAAATCGTCCATCCTGCCGCTCAAGCCGTTGGCATAGAGATTTTGGCGGTATTGGCTACCGGCTTCGCCGAGGGCGTCCATCATGGCGCGGCGCTGACCGTCGCTAAATGTCCCTCTCAAAAGGGGGTGGAATTGCCGCAAAATATCGGCAATCGTTTCAAGCAAGTCGGCTACTTCACTGTGCAGGGTAAATTCAGCAGCCTCCTCTTGAATCAATTGACGGAAAAATGCGAGGAAACGGCGCAGGTAACCCAGCGTCACCACCGAAAGGCCGCGTCCCACCAGTGCGTTGTTGGCATCGTTCCATTCCGGGCGCTGGGTATTCATCCAGATGCCGCCTTCAGGGACAAAATTGACCAGTTTTGCCAGCAGCAAAGTGAGCAGTTTTTCGGTCAGCGAGGCATGCACCACGCTGCCGCTGGCATCCCTCAGCAGGCGCGCGTCACTGCCGTGCTGAAGCACCTGTGCTTCGATGCGCTGGTGAAGATCGTGATCAAAGATAATGGTGTTGTACGGGTCTATTTGCAACTCGGCATAGGATTTGATGCGATAGGGAACATGGGCATAACTCAGCAGCGGTTGATTGAGCCGTTCGCGCAAGGCCCCGGGATGAAAACGCTGGCTGGCTTCCATCAATTTTTGCAAATAAATGATCTGATGATCACTCCAGTAGCCGATGTTGGCCCAGGGGTTGCCCTCTTCCGGCACTTCCCAATCCAGCCCGGCGCGGGTGATGCGGTAGGGATTGTAACCATCGGCGGTCGTGGCGCACAGAAAGGTATCCAGCATACCATCAATGTACTGGGGGAAGGAATACGCCAGCGCTTCCCAGTTCTGGAAAATATCGCGCCAGTTGCCCTCGTAATCCAGCCGTTGAGAGCCGTCCGCTTTTTTGATGTTGATGGAAAAACGATTCCACGGGCGGCTGGGGTCGCCGTGCCGGCGGCTGAAGGTCAGCGGCAAATAGGTATTCAGCAGGCGGCGCAGATCGGGCGAGTCCAGGCTCGCGGCATGTTTGCGCAGCCCGGCAAGCTGAATTTTCTCCGGCAGCGTGGCAAAAAATTCCGCATGGGTTTTCGGCAGGTCATGCTGATGCGTGCGCACATAATCGAGCAGGTCGTCTTTCTCAATCCAGTACGAGCGGGCAAATACGCCGCCCCGCATAATGTTGAAAAGCACATTGGAAAAGTGGTGCGCGCTGGCAAGCACGTTTTCGGAAACCTGCAGGCCGTCTGCGCTGGCAACGATTTTTTGCAGGTTGAATGTGCTGTAATCAATGTCCTGTTCGATCGCCTCTTTCTGGGTATCCAGCGGAGTTTTGAGAAAATCCCGTAGGAGAGCCAGAGAAACGTGATTCTGATTTACATCGGCAACCAGATACCAGCTTGTCTCTTCGGCGGCTTCCAGATGCAGTTTTGTGTAGATGAAGTACGCCCCGCGTCTACCGCGCACTTCCTCTTCGGTTTCAACCCGGCCGCCAAAGCGAAAAGCATCCAGCTGTTGCGATGAGAGCAGTGTGCCAAGCGGTTGAAGTCCTACCTGAAAGACGCTGTTTGCCGAAAGCGACTCGCTGGGTTCGGCCAGATCGGTCAACCGAGAATTCAGGTAAAAAAGCCCCAGACCGGTTTCTTCGTCCAGTTCACTGCGCTTGTAGGCATCCAGCAGGCAGCTGAACACATTTTGAGTCGTAGCGTTGATATTTGCCGGGAGGATGTTTTGCAAACCAT
>NZ_DAOUBL010000053.1:0-1929 GCF_034432615.1 Bellilinea sp.
CTGCGCGATGCGGTTGGGGAAATCGGCTTCATTGCCTCGGTTTCCATGCCATTCTGTGCCGCCTGCACCCGCGCCCGCCTGACGGCAGATGGCAAACTGCGCCTGTGTCTGCTGCGCGAGAAGGAAGTAGACCTGCTCACCCCACTCCGGCAGGGCGCCACGCTGGAAGACCTGCGGCAGATTATCCTGGATGGCATCTGGCACAAACCATGGGGGCACGGCCTTGCCGAAGGCAATTTTGCTACCAACCGGACCATGAGTGAAATAGGCGGTTAATAGCCAGGCTCACAAGCATCCTATCCTCTCCACCTGACCAGCCTTCAATTCCTCCTTTGGTCGAGGTGCGCTTTGGTCTTAACCCCCTTCCCTTATACCATTTTTCTGATACAATGATACAATAATCGGGGTCGAAGAAGACTGGCACTATCCACCCCGTGGAGAGAAATTTATGATTCGCACAGAAAACCTGACGAAAACTTTCATCCTGCGTAAAAATCAACCCCCCATTCAAGCCGTGCAAGACCTGACCCTGGAGATAAATGAAGGGGAAGTATTTGGTTTTTTAGGACCCAACGGCGCAGGTAAAACCACCACCGTTCGCATGCTGGCAGCTTTGATTCGCCCCACCAGCGGGCGCGCCTTCATTAACAACCTGCAAATCGGCCGCGATGACACCCGGATTCGGCGCAGCATCGGCATTCTGACCGAAACGCCCGGCATGTACGAACGTCTGAGCGCCGAGAAAAACCTGAGCATTTACGCCAATCTCTACGATGTACAGGATGTCAAAGGACAGGTTGAAAAATATCTGCGCATGTTGGGCCTGTGGAACCGGCGCATGGACGAAGTGGGCAGTTTTAGTAAGGGGATGCGCCAGAAACTGGCGATTGCCCGCGCTCTATTGCACGAGCCGCGCGTTCTTTTTCTGGATGAACCCACCAGCGGCCTGGATCCTGAAGCCGCCAAACTGGTGCGGGATTTTATTGAAGAGTTAAAAAGCGAAGGGCGGACCATCTTCCTCTGTACCCACAATTTAGACGAAGCCGACCGTCTGTGCGATCGCATCGGCATCTTCAAATCCCGCCTGATTGCCGTGGACACCCCCGAAAACCTGCGCCAGCGCTTGTTCGGGCGGCGGGTGGTTTTCCATCTGCGAAAATTGATTCCGGAATGGGCAGAGGTATTGCGCCGCTTTGACTTTGTCAAAGAAGTTTTCAGCGTGGATAACCGGCTGGTCGTGCGCCTGGATGACCCGGAAGAGCACAACCCGTCCCTGATTCGCGCTCTCGTAGAATGTGGCGCCGATCTGCAATTTGTCGGCGAAATCCGTCATTCACTGGAAGATATTTACCTGCAAACGTTGCAGGCAGAGGAGTAATGGCCATGTTGTCCTTCCGACATATTCGTACCATCATTGATAAAGAATGGGCAGAAGTGTTCAAAAACAAAATGGTTTTATTCACCATTGTCTTAATGCCGCTGCTCTTTACTGCCCTGCCGCTGATCATGCTGTTTGTTACCGCCGGAAGCACCCTGCCCGGCGGGGATATGGCCGATCTGCCCGAATTATTCCTCTCGGTGTGTGGGGATATGGATGCAGCCTCCTGCATGCAGGTCTATGTCATCAATCAATTCCTGATTCTGTACATGATGCTGCCGTTGATCATTCCCATCACCATTGCAGCGTACAGCATCGTAGGCGAAAAAACAACCCGCAGTCTTGAGCCTTTACTGGCCACCCCCATTTCCACCGAAGAGCTGCTGACCGGCAAAGCGCTGGCAGCCGCCATTCCCGCGGTTGGGGCTACCTGGCTGTGTTTCCTCATCTTTCAACTTCTGATTCCATTGACAGGCGCCAGCCAGCAGGTACGCGCCTATGTGCTTGGGCCGACGTGGCTGTTGGGCGTGCTGGTGGTCGGACCGCTGATG
>NZ_DAOUBL010000054.1:0-5166 GCF_034432615.1 Bellilinea sp.
ATTTGGGGTAGCAGCAGACCGTTGAGGTGCTGCAAGAGGGTAGATTTTCCTGATCCTGTGGAGCCAATCAATCCATGAACCTTGCCCTCACCAGCATGCAGGCGAACATCTTCTAAAGCCTGATATGCCAGTGGGGTATCCGCCAAATAAGTATGTCCCAGTCGGTTAACACGGATAAAGCTGTTTTGCTGCACAACAGGCGGAGAATCCTCGTGCAAACTGCTCATCTTCACATTAAACGGCGGGGGCGGCAGGACAGCAATCAGATCATTGGAACGCAACAGGTTCAGCGGCAGGTCGGGCAATACTTCCCGTAGTTGAATCGCCAACCGTCCCGCCAACGGCAGATCCAACCCAAGCGCCCAAAGGTCTGCTGGATGACTAAAGACTTCCCGAGGCGTGCTGTCCAGGGCTATTTCCCCTTTATTCAACACCACCACCCGCTGAGCAGCCACTGCCTCGCGCATGAAGTGAGAAATGACAATCACCGTCAGACCCTCTTCATGCAGACGGCGCATCAAGCGCCTGACCATGTGCCGGCCGGCCGGGTCGAGCATGGCAGTCGTTTCATCGAAAATAACGCAGCGTGGGCGCATCGCCAGCACACCCGCCAGAGCCGCCCGCTGCATCTGACCGGCTGAAAGCAAATGGGGAGGTCGCTGGCGATATTCCTTCAAACCGGTAATTTCAAGCGCTTCCTCCACGCGCTGGCGAATTTCTGCAGGCGGAAGACCTAAATTTTCCGGCCCAAAGGCAATATCTTCTTCCAGAATGGCGGCCACCAGCTGATCTTCCGGAGATTGAAACACCATCCCAACCATACTGCGAATTTGTGGGTGAAATCGCTCTTCGCGGGTATCCATTCCGTTGATTCTGACCACCCCTTGATCGGGCAAAAGCAAAGCATTCAAATGCCTCGCGAGGGTGGTCTTCCCGGAGCCATTCGCCCCGATCAAGGCAACATATTCCCCCTCTTCAATCCGCAGGTTAATGCCCTTCAGAGCTGGAATCGCCTCACCCCCCCGTACCGGGTGACTGTACCACAAATTTTCGATTTCGATTAATGCTTTGGTCATTCGTCCGGTTATTTTAACACAAACCCCCACAGTGACCCGAAAACCGCGAATCATTAGAATTTTTTTCGTTGACTCTGCATAACCTTGATGCTATCATAGGGTTAATCATTTAATTTTTTTCATTTATTATTCATTCCGCACCTTAACAATTCCGAAAACCTTTTGCACTCATCCCAAGGAGTTATTCATGAGTATTGAATTTATTTTTCGGCTGATTGGCATGGTTGTTTTTGCAATCATCGGTGTCATGTGGGGAGCGCAATTAGGGCAAATTGCGACAACCGGCGGTGCTTCTTCGACCTTTTCGGTGGAGGAATATGCCTTTACGCTTGGATTGGTAGGCGCGCTGATCGGTTTAATTCTGACACCCTTCATCACCATCCGCCCTATGCGGGCAATTCGCAGCCTGCTGACCCGTGTTTCTGCGCAAACCCTTTTTGCCGCCCTGTTTGGTCTGATCGCCGGGCTGATCATTGCCGTACTGCTGGCATTTCCCCTCTCGCGCCTGCCCTCCCCCTTTGGCGAAATCCTCCCCTTCATCGGGGTGGTCTTCTTCGGTTATCTTGGCGTTTCGGTTTTTGTCATGCGCCAGAATGACCTGTTTTCACTTTGGGGCAACATCTCCAAAAACCAACCCCCCGGCGCAGGCACTCCTGCCGCCGAGGGCGGGGCTAACTGGGCAGAATCGCGCACCATTTTACTGGACACCAGTGTCATCATTGACGGCCGCATCGCCGATATAGCCCGCACAGGTTTTCTGCCGGGCTCATTATTGATTCCGCGCTTCGTGCTGAATGAACTGCAGTACATTGCCGACTCGCCGGACAGTCTGCGACGCCAGCGCGGAAGACGTGGCATGGAAGTGCTCTCCCAATTGCAGAAAGAGCCCATTATTCCTGTGCGCATTTCCGATATTGATGTCGAAGGTGTGCGGGATGTGGATGACAAACTGGTCATCCTCGCCCGTCAGCTGCGCTGCCCCATCCTGACCAATGACTACAATTTGAACCGCATCGCCGAGCTGCAAGGCGTAACGGTTCTCAACGTCAATGAACTGGCTAATGCGGTCAAGTCGGTGCTGCTGCCCGGCGAAACGCTGTCGGTGCGCGTCATTCAGGAGGGCAAGGAAAGCGGACAGGGCGTCGGTTATATGGAAGACGGCACCATGGTTGTAATCGAAAACGGCAACAAGTACCTCAATCAGGAAATACTGGTAACCGTTACCAAAGTCCTGCAAACAGCTGCCGGACGGATGATCTTTGCCCGTCCGGAGAGTGATCGTTGATTTGATTTTTTACAGGTGGATTGACCTATGAGAGAATGGATCACCGGTCGCAATCCGGTATTTGAAATATTCCAAACCCGCCGGCGGGAGATTTTTCGCCTTCTGGTTGCCAGCGGAACGGAAGAAAAAGGAAAATTAACCGAAATTCTCAATCAAGCCGCCAAGCGGCGCATCCCGGTGCAACGTGTCCCGCGACAACAGCTGGATGCGCTGGGTGAAGGTCACCAGGGCATTGCGCTGGAGGTCAGCGCTTACCCTTATGCCGATTACAGCGAGATTCTCAAACGCGCCAATCAACGCCAGGAATTGCCCCTGATTCTGCTGCTGGACATGCTGCAGAACCCGCAGAATTTGGGAACTTTACTGCGTACGGCCGAAGCGGTTGGCGCACATGGCATCATCATTCCTCCGCGGCGGGCTGCCGGCATTACCCCAGCCGTGGTTCACGCCTCAGCCGGTGCAACCGAACACCTTCTGGTAGCCCAGATGAATCTGGCGCAGGCCATTGATCTGCTTAAGTCAGCTGGTGTTTGGGTGGTTGGGCTGGCCGGCGAGGCAGCTCAACCGATTTCATACGCTCCGTTGGATGCGCCACTGGCGCTGGTGGTTGGCAATGAAGGCGAAGGAATGCGGAATCTGGTTGCGAAAAAGTGCGATGTGCTGGTCAACCTGCCCATGCGCGGCAAAATCGAATCGCTCAATGCAGCCGTGGCAGGTTCTATTGCCCTCTACCTCGCGTGGATGACCCGCCAGCAAAAGAAAACGGAGGCCGCTGCATGAATCCCCCGCCGGAGATTACCCCTCTAGAACTTTACAGCCAACTGCAGGAAAACCCCAACCTGCTTATTCTGGATATTCGCGAGCCGTACGAATGGACGCGGGCTTTTCTTCAGCATCCTGCCGTTTTAGCGCTTCCCATGTCCGAACTGGCAGCCCATGGGGTGGATGCCCTCCCGCCGCAGATGCGTGAGCTGCAGCAACCTCTGGTCATTTTATGCCACCATGGCGAGCGCAGCCGCGTTGTGGCCGCCTGGCTGCTGGCGCAAGGCTGGCAGCAGGTCTACAACCTCCGCGGCGGGATTGATGCCTATGCCCGTCAGGTGGACGGAAGTGTAGGAATATACTGATTTTCTGGTATCATTCCAGATTATTTTGCATCACGGACGACATGGAATGAAAAAAGGCATTTTATTAGCAATTTCGGCGTATGTTCTATGGGGTTTTTTCCCAATTTACTTCAAATGGCTGCACGGTGTACCTGCTCTACAAATCATGGCACACCGCGTGGTGTGGTCGTTCATTTTTCTGGCGGCCTATCTTCTGTTCCGGCGCGAAATCAATCCGCTCATTCGTTCCCTTAATCGCCGCACCGTGTTGATTTACCTCGCTGCCGGCATCCTGCTGGCGATCAACTGGCTGACCTACGTCTGGGCGGTCAATCAGGGGAGGGTGGTCGAATCCAGTTTGGGGTACTTTATCAACCCGTTGGTCAGCGTTTCTCTGGGGGTAATTTTCCTGCGTGAACGATTGAGGCCGCTGCAATGGCTGCCGGTCGGTCTGGCAGCCGTGGGAGTGGCTTACCTGACCATCCGCTACGGCCAGTTGCCGTGGGTTGCACTGGTACTGGCGTTTAGTTTTGGGCTGTACGGCTTGCTCAAAAAAATTGCGCCGCTTGGGCCGCGCAGAGGGCTGGCATTGGAAACGGCTTTGATTTTCCCGCCCATGTTCGCCTACCTGCTGTTTGCCGAACTGCGTGGCGAAGGGACTTTCCTGCACACGCTGCCGATGACCAATCTGCTGCTAGTGCTGAGCGGGCTGGTGACCATCATCCCATTGCTATTATTCGCGGGCGGAGCGCAAAGCGTGCCCCTGACCATTATGGGGTTGCTGCAATATATCGCTCCCACATTGCAATTTCTGCTCGGCGTGCTGCTTTATCACGAACCATTCACCCTGTCCAGCGCAATCGGTTTTGGGTTCATCTGGCTGGCGCTGCTCATCTTCTCACTGGAAAGTTACCTTCACAATCAGCGTACATTGCATCCTCAGCCCGTACCGTAGATAACCGGGCAGCCGTTCAGCCGGCCTGACCACTCAATCGGCGCAGTTGATCCATCAAGTGTTCGGCATGGGTAACGCCGTGATTGACAAAGCGGGGTTTGCCGCTGGTATCCAGCAGGAAGGTGGTTGGCACACTCAACACACCCCAGCGTTTGGCAAGGTCGGCATGACGGGTAGCGTCCACTTCGATCACCTGCAAACGGTCACCCCACTCCGCCTGAACCCGCTGTAACGCCGGGCGTTGAATGGTGCGGCAGGGAGCGCAGTCTGGGGTAGTGAAATAAAGAATGACCGGCCTGCCGGGTTGCCAGCCAGGCAGGTATCTGCTCAAACCCGCCGTTCGGTGCAGAATGGTGCGGTTGACCAACAGGAAAAATCCAACCCCTACACCGATCAGCAGACCAGCCCACAGGATGCGGCTAAGCACGTCGTCCATCAGTGCTGCCCCTCCCGGCGCGGACGCCAGCCAGCCGGAGTGCCCGGCGGTGGTGACTGGGAGAAGCCCGGCACCTGCAAGCGGTTGAGCCAGTAGTACACGGCGCACCCCACGCAAAAGCCCACAAACAGATTGAGCGATGCCAACGCAATCACCAGCCAGACCAATCCCCAGCCAATCAACGGTAAACCGCTCAGGAACAAGACCCCAGAAATCAGCAGCACCGCGCCGCCAAACCCTTGCGCGAAGGTATGCGGCTGGCGGTTGTCCATCAGCACATCCGGCTTAAGCCAGCCGCGCGGTTTGAG
>NZ_DAOUBL010000055.1:0-3051 GCF_034432615.1 Bellilinea sp.
GCGGTGGAAACGCGGGCGCGGGCGGGCGGTGATGCCGGCCAGTTGAATGGACAGGGTTTCCAGCCGTCCCAGCGCGCCGGTCGGCTTGGTCAGCCGGTTTTGACGCTGGCGGGCAGATTCGGCGGATGATTCATCGAAAGGTGGAATGGAAGGCAAATTCAGATTCATGGTGGAGTTCTCCTCGGGTGAAATTTGAAAGCGATTTGCACTGGCTACACGCAATAACAATGTTCCCGAATGGGTGCGGCGTGCCTGTCGCAAACAAAAAAGCCCAATCCGTGCGGATTGAGCCAGAAAGCCGTCTCACCTCCTCCTTCACCCTGCCCGCGGAAGAGGAAAGCCGCGCCTTCTTGCTCGAGAAGCACGACCGCTGCTTGCACCTCCCGGCAGGCTTTCTGGCTTCCGGTTCAAAACCGGTTACAGTTGCGGCACAGCGCTGGACTCGCACCAGACTTCCGCCTTTACGCCCTGGCATCCGGGCATCGGGTCACCGAGAGGGATGGATTAATTTGTTAACTGTGGGGAACGACAGCAATAATATTATACCCGAAGCAAGGGATTGAGAAAGAATTTCAGCAGCCAAATTTGGATGTCGTTCCAAATCCTTTTCAGTTCCCCGCGCTTTTGCCCCGCCTTTCTTTGCTATAATCAACTTAAACCAACCATTTTATTAAGGAAAGGACCATGTTAGGAGCCATAGCCGGTGATGTGATCGGTTCGGTGTACGAGCATCACCACATCAAAACCGAAGACTTCAATCTCTTCCACCCCTCCTGCATCTTCACCGATGATACGGTCATGACCATTGCCGTTGCCGATGCCATTTTGCACCAGCAGGGTTACGCCGAGGCAATGAAGCGTTTTGGGCGTTTGTTTCCACACGCCGGTTACGGCGGTCAATTCATCCGTTGGATCTTTGAAGACGAGGTGCGTCCCTACAACAGTTGGGGCAACGGTGCGGCCATGCGGGTCAGCCCAATTGGGCTTGCCTTCAAGAATGTAGATACCGTACTGAAAGAAGCGGCCAGGTCTGCCGAGGTTTCTCACAATCACCCCGAAGGCATTCGCGGCGCGCAGGCCGTAGCCCTGGCAGTACACCTTGCCAGGCAAGGCAAAAGCAAAACTTTCATACGCGGGGAAATTGCTCAACGGTTTGGCTATGATTTGGATCATTGCCTGGACGAAATCCGTCCTCATTATAAATTTGACATCAGCTGTCAGGGCAGCGTTCCGCCGGCGCTGATTGCCTTTTTTGAGTCGCGGGATTATGAGGATGCCATCCGCAAAGCCGTCTCGCTGGGCGGGGATAGCGATACACTTGCCTGTATTACCGGCGGCATCGCCCAGGCTTTTTACAAGGACATCCCGGCGGAGATTGTCGAATTTGTATTATCGCGTCTGCCGGAGGAATTTATCGAGATCCTGCAGGAATTTGAGGCCGATTTTCCAGGGAATTCGTAACCCTGAGCCGGCACTGCCCTCTCCGTAAAAATACTGCCCCGAAAAATTTACAACAAGTCTGCCTGCTCTGGCTGGGTCGAGAGGATAATACAAACGGTTAAGTCGCACACTGCCTCAATCACTTTGTGCGCGGCGTGCTGCCTGCGTCCGGACAGATTGTGCTGGTGCTGGAATGCCGCCGTCCTGGCTTTGAACCGAATCGAAGGGATTTGATAAAATTCTCCAAAATCCAATTCGATGGGTTAAATTTCCGCAAATTATGGTATCCTGTTAGAAATCACCCCCGTTATTTTGGAAACCCATCCCCACAAAAGAGGTTACCCCAGCCATGGACGAAAAAATCCTTGAAGAAGTGATTACCATGACCGCGGACAGCCTGAGCGTGTCCAACAGTTATCATTTTCGTGTGCCGCCTACCACACTTGTAGGAGATGGGATTTCGGTTCGCACGGGGGAGTACCTTGCTCAACTCGAATGCCGGAAAGTCCTCATCGTGACCGACCGGCAGATTGTCAAGCTGGGGCTGATGAATCCGGCCTTACGCTCTTTGCGCCGCTATCAGATTGATTACAGCCTGTTTGATGAAATCCTTCCCGATCCCACCGATGCGATTGTTCGGCGGGGTGTGGAGGTCTTACAAAATTGCGGATGTGACGCTGTTTTGACTTTCGGCGGCGGTTCGGTGATTGATGCCGGAAAAGCGATTGCCGTGTTTGCCAACAATCCGCTCAACGCCGGGCAGGTCATCACCAACGAGAGCAGCCTCGCGCCGAGGGCGAAGCTGGTCGCCGTGCCGACCACCGCCGGCACCGGCTCGGAGGTGACCGACATCACCGTAATCACCGACGAAACCAATCAGGTCAAAATTCCGCATCAGCACCGCCTCTTCATTCCGGATATGGCGATTATTGACCCCACCCTAACGTTGGGCATCCCGCCCGCCATTACCGCCGCAACGGGGATGGATGTATTGACCCACGCGGTCGAATCCTATATGGCCAGGGGAGTATGCACCCTGGGGCAGGCACTCTCGTACAGTGCCATTCAACTGGTGGCGGCTTATCTGCCCCTGGCAGTCGGCAACGGGCAAGACCTGTACGCCCGCCGCAAGATGGCCGAGGCTTCCTACATGGCGGGGATGTCCTTTTCCAACGCCGGTTTGGGGGTGTGCCATGCCATTGCTCATCAGGTAGGAGCCCGCTATAAAATTCCGCACGGGGTTGCCAACGCCCTCCTGCTTCCGGAAGTGATGCGCTTCAACATGCTGGTGCGCCAGGAAGCCCTGCGCGAGATTGCGCGCGCCTTCAATTTGCGGGTGGAGCATCTGGACGGCAAAGACGCCGCCTTAAAAGCCATTGAGGCCGTGCGCGAACTGACTGCCTCCATCGGGCTTCCGACGCGTTTGGAGCAGGTTGGCGCCCGTTCGGCAGATTTTGGAACGCTGGCCGCCCAGGCAATGGAAGACCCCACCCTGCAAACCAACCCGCGCCAGGTCAGTCAGGCGGATGTGCTGGAGATTTTACAGCGCAGTTTGTGAAATCTTGGGGGAAATCACATCCACTTCTGGGCTTTCGGCCCCCTCCTGCGCTC
>NZ_DAOUBL010000056.1:0-5168 GCF_034432615.1 Bellilinea sp.
GCCGGTCAACCTGACCGGCAGCAGCGGTTCAACCGCCTGCGCACGCATCCACGGGTTGCCATACATTTTTTCATACAGTTTTACAAAACTATCCTCACCGCCCAGTACGCCGTTCCACAGAATTTGCGGGTACAAACGGGAAAAGAGATACTGCAACGCTGCCGAACCGGCGTTCAACCCCGGCGCCAGGCGTACGCGGCTGCCATCCGAGAACTGTACCTCGGTCAAAATGCCGTTGCGCCAGCCGTAATATCCAATCGAAAGCTGCTGTACCGCCCAAGTGAGTTGTTTATAGAGGCCTTTTCTTTCGAAATTGATCACCCCCAGCGGATAATCCACTTCGGCAAGGTTAGCCGGTTGACCATATACCCAGCGCGCCTGATATTCCACCAGCGCCAGCAGCAAACGGGGATTGATGGAGTTTTCCACCGCCACTTTGTAAATCACCTCGTCGCTGCTTTTCCACCCATCTGCCAGATATTCGCGATAGGTACTGAGATAGCCTCCAGCCTGCTGAATTGTCCCTTTGAGATCAAAATCGAGCGCGGACGGCGAGAAAACAATTTCACTATCCGGCAGCAGCAAATCTGCCGGGCCGGTCTGGTCCAGCCGGTTGGGGATGATCAATAACTTTCCGGCATTGATCAAGCCGGTTTGCGGAACCGCTTCCGGAAAGGTTATTTCTTCCGGCAGCACCCCAAAGCGAACTGCGACTGCTGGCAGCGTATCTCCCGCTTGAGTGTAGTACAAAATGGGCGGGAGTGGCGTACTGCGGGTTGGCAGCGGGGTGAAAATGGGCTGAGAGGGAGTAAACCTTGCTTCACCGGGTGTGCTCACGGCTATCGGATTATCCAGCCCTCCCCCAGCCGGTTGCAAAGAAGGCAAAGCGGTTGCCTCCGGCTCAGCCGCACCTCCCCCCGAACCACCAGCCGGGAATAAGGCGGTTGCCGTCAAATCATAATCCGAAACATAGCCCTGCGAACAGGCAAGAATCGAAAGCAACCACACCCCCAGAACCAGCAGGGTCTGAAGACGCTTACCGGGAAATCTGATTTTCAGGAAGCAGGCGATCCCACGCTTCAACAATGACTCCATTCCGCACTAACATTCCATTATATTCTACACCATCTCCCACTGAGACCCAGCCGTCCAGCACAAACGGAACAGGCCCATCTGCCGGTATCCACTCACCATTGAACTTTCGCGCTATGTGAACATGAGTACCATTGGAAACCCCGCCTTCACAGGAAGGATGACCAAGCCGGTCGCCGGCTTTTACGCGCATTCCAACCGTTGCCCGGTCTGCAGTAGCCAGATGAAGATATAACACCGTCCAGCCGGTTTGTTCGTAGCCGTCACCATCCAGATCTAGCACCACTACACCGCTTTCCGAACGCACCACCACCCCATCTGCTACAGCCGTCACCCATTGATTGCTGATTCCACACCCCCAGCCGCTGTCGGGTGGGGCAAAATCAAGCGCAGCCCACGCCGAACCATCCCCCCAGCCGCCGTGCGGTCCCCCGGTAAATGACCAGACCACCCCATCCTCAAAGGGCAATTGCATGGCAGGCTGCTGTAAATCTACGGGCAGCAGCGGCTCAATCCCCCAGTCAAACGGATAGCCGAAAAACCGGTTGAAAACTGCGAAAAGTCCATCCGGCCCGACTGCAGAATCCCATTCGCTTCGCGAATATAACAATCCCATCAGATTTTGAACGCCAGCTGTGCCGGCATTAACAGTGGGGTCGGGCGGGACAAGTCCGCCATCTGCCAGCTGCCAGGCAGAGATGCCGTTCACTTTCCACAAGTAATAACCACGATTGAGTTGATTGGCGGCCCATGAAAGCTGGCGGTACAAGCCGCGCCGGTTTGGATCGTAAAAACGAAGAGGAAAATCCATCGTGTTGGCGGGTGGTTGTGATTGGCTCACCCACCCGGATTGATACTCCAGCACCGCCAACAGCAAGCGCGGGTTGACCGAATACTCGCGCGCCACCCGAATCACCACCTCTGTGCCGGTGTATGGCTGATCATCCAGCGTTTCGCGATAAGCAAAAAGATAGCCCCCCTGCTGGCGCACAAACGCAAACACATCAAAAGGAATAGCCGCAGGACTAAACACCAGTTCAGAATCGGGGATAATTTTGAAAGACGACCCCATCGGTTGCGGGGAAGGCGCCGGAATAATCACCCTTAAGCCAGCCGGCACCAAATTCGGGTTGGCAATCTGATTAGCCTCAACCAGGGTTTGAATATCCACATTAAACAATTGTGCAACTTTGCCAAGCGTATCCCCCGCTTGGAGGACATATTCATCCTGTTCGGAACGGAGCGTAGGTAAAAGGCGAGGCGCATCCGGTGTTGGTGTAAAAACAGGAGCGCCGGGAACCCGCGTGGGCGGCAGGGTAAAGGAGAGCGAAGGTGTTGGTGAGCCTTGCAATGAGTCAACAGATAAAAGCGGCGAATTTCCCCCCTCAACCGGCCTCCAAAAGTCCGATTGAGGCGCTGGCTGGACACATCTCAGCAAAATCATCGCAAACACACCGACCAGGATCATCCATTTTCTTCGCTGTTTGTCGCTCATCATACCCCTCTACTGAAACCGAAACGGCATTCTTCTCCCCCCGATCAGATGGAGGTGAAGGTGAAAAACCGACTGTCCGGCCTCAGGGCCGGTGTTAATCACCAAACGGTAACCGCGCTGATCCAACCCATTGGCAAAAGCCAGCTGCCTGGCAACCACAATCATATGTCCCAACAGGGCGGCATGTTTCTCCTCCACCTCGTTCACCGATTCGATGTGCTCATTGGGTACCACCAGAATATGCACCGGTGTGATCGGGTGAATATCAAAAAAAGCCGTCACAAACTCATCGGCAAACACGATGGTCGCAGGCGCTTCACTGCTGATGATTCGGCAAAATATACAATCCTTCATGGTTTCAAAATGGGTTCCATGGGGTGCATTTCAGGGCGAGGGTGCGCGGAACAATACCTGTTGTACCAGTCCAGTTCGGCCTGACGGTTTTGGTTGGCAAAATCGGCCGCCTGTTGTGCTAATTCTACCGCCTGATCCAGATTCACATAGGCGGCCGTGCTCCAGTAACGAGGTAATAACAGGAATGGGTTGCCCGCCTGCCGCTCGGGTTCTCCCTGGGGAATCCAGTTGAACATCACCGGTCCACGGGCATAGGCAGTAAAACCCAACTGATAACCGGCCTTGTCTGCCTCAGCAACGGTTGCGGGTGTAAAATTGCCGCCCGGCCAGATGAACACCTTTGGGCGAAAACCTAAATTTTCCTCAAACGCCTGAATTGGGCCATAAATCTCTTGATGAATCACATCGGCAGGGGTTTTTTCTGTAAAGTAAGTAGCGCCATTGTGTAAAAACCCATGTGCTTCAATTTCAACCCGCCCGGAAGCCAGCACGGATTTTATCTCACGCCATTCTCTTTGATCTGCCACACCGGTGATATACGCCATGACCAAAGTCCACTGATTTTGTTCCAGTACCGGCATAAAATGGTTACGCACGGTTCCCAGCCGCCGGTCATCAATGATTAATAGCAAGGAACGCGGGGGAATATACGCATTGCGTTGCAAGAAAGCCGCCAGTTGCTCAATCGTGATAGTCTGAAAACCCAGCTCAACCGCATGCTGCATGGTTTGTTTGAAATACTTTTCGGTTACGGTAATGTTGTCGTTGACACTGCCGCCTTCTTTGCGTATACCGTGGTACATGATCGGCACCACAACGCTGCCCGGTTGGGCATTTTGAGGGTCCCAGCGGGCAGCCAGATACTCACAGGTATCCAGGTAAGAAACCGGTTTTACATCTTTGGCAAGACGTGGAAGAAAACCTTCCACAGGAAGAGGGGTTTCGGTTTGGGTTGGCGTATGGGTTGGGATGTTCGTGAGATGCGGGATTACGGTGGCCGGCAGAAACGGCGTAGAACTCGGTTTGATCGTTTGGGCTGCTGTGGAAGGGGATATGGAAACATCTGGCGGCAGCTCAGCAACGCTTACGCACGCCGCCAGATGAAAAAGCATCATCCAGCACAGGCTTATAAAGGCAGAACGGAAATTACTCAGCCTCGCCACGAATAAATGCTTCGGTCATTTCCAGCGCTACCGAATCGCGGAACTGCTTGGGCGGAGTTTTCATGAAGTAAGAAGAAGGAGCGTACAACGGCCCGCCGATTCCGCGGTCCAGCGCCAGTTTGACACAGCGGATTGCATCAATTACCACGCCGGCTGAATTGGGCGAATCCCATACTTCTAATTTTGCTTCCAGATTGAGCGGCACCTCTCCAAAGGTGGTGCCTTCCATTCGAATGTAGCACCACTTGCGGTCAGTCAGCCACGGCACATAATCGCTGGGTCCAACGTGGATGTCATTTTCCGGCAGGGTATAAGGCAGCATTGAAGTAACCGCACCCGTTTTGGAAATCTTCTTGGATTCCAACCGCTCTCTTTCCAGCATGTTGAGAAAATCGGTATTACCGCCAAAATTCAACTGGTAAGTGCGGTCGAGCCTCACTCCGCGGTCCACGAACAGGCTGGTCAAAACCCGGTGTAGAATGGTTGCGCCCACCTGACTCTTAATATCATCACCGATGATTGGTAATTTTTTCTGGCGGAAGCGTTCCGCCCAGTATTCCGAACTGGCGATAAAGACCGGAATGGCGTTCACAAAACCACAACCGGCCTCCAGCACCTGCTCCACGTACCATTTGGTTGCCATTTCGGAACCCACCGGCAAGTAGCTGACCACCACATCCGTTTTGGTTTCCCGCAAAATACCCACAATATCCGCGGTGGGACCCGGTGCTTTTTTGACAATCTGGCTCAGGTATTTGCCCAGGCCGTCATGCGTCATGCCGCGGTAAACGGGCACGTTCAGGTAAGGCACCTCGGTAAATTTAAAGGTATTGTTCGGGTAAGAGAAAATGGCTTCTGAAAGGTCTTTCCCCACTTTGGTGTCCACCACATCAAAGGCAGCCGTAAATTCAATATCGCGGATATGGTAGCCGCCCAGATTGACATGCATCAACCCCGGAATACGGTCCGTTTCGGCCGCATTGCGATAGAAATGCACTCCCTGCACCAGCGAAGAAGCACAATTTCCCACTCCAACAATTGCTACGCGAACTTTTTTATCCTTT
>NZ_DAOUBL010000057.1:0-2402 GCF_034432615.1 Bellilinea sp.
TGGCAGTCTTTTCGTGCGTTCGTTTGAACGGGCTGAACGAGTATATGCCGCCATGCTGGCGCGCGGTTATGACGGCGAAATTCGCAGTCTGCCGCAGCCGGCGCTCTCCAGCCGCTCCTACCGCTTGCTGGCCGGCGGACTGCTCTTTTACCTGCTGGTGGGGTTGTTTGGCTGGCTGACCAGCGGAGGCGGACATTGAATCCCATTCTCGAAGTCCACAACCTGACCTACACCTACCCGGATGGAAGGCTGGCACTGAATGGCGTTTCGCTGCGGATATGGCCCGGCGAACGGGTAGCCCTGACCGGCCCCAACGGCGCAGGGAAATCCACCCTGCTGCTGGCACTGGCCGGCATTCTGCACGCCGAGGGCAGCATTCTGGTAGAAGGCATCCCGCTCAGCCATGCCAGCCTGCCGCGTCTGCGCGCCCGCCTGGGACTGGTGTTTCAATCGCCGGAAGACCAGCTGTTCTCCCCCACCGTGTTTGAGGATGTGGCTTACGCCCCTTTGTACCAGGGGCTGACCCCTGCGGAAATTACTGCGCGAGCCAGCGAAGCCCTCGCTGCGGTCGGGATGCAGGCATTTGCAGCCCGTATGCCGCACCATCTCAGCATGGGGGAAAAGAAACGGGTTGCGATTGCCACCGTGCTGGCGATGAGACCCGCCATGCTGCTGTTCGATGAACCCAGCGCCGGGCTTGACCCGCGCGCGCGGCGTGAATTAATCCACCTGCTGGAGCAGTTGCCGCAAACCCTGCTGATCGCCACACATGATTTGAATCTGGTTCAGCACATCTGCCCGCGCATGCTGATTCTGGACGAAGGGCGGCTGGTTGCGGACGGTAAAACCGAACATCTCCTGGCGGATGAGGGGTTACTGGTGGCTCACGGCCTGGCCTGACCGGTATGCCTTTCGACCACCTCGCGCAGGGTCGGATCAATCTGGTTGAGCACGGTGGGAATCTGCTCCGGAGGGACATAATATTGCAGCGCCTGCCAGAAGGCATCCTCAAGGATGAAGCGGGCAAAACGCCATTCACCGCTGACCGGCAGCGGCTGGGCAATCGGAATCCACTGTAATGCAGTCCCCCAGGCAGGGTATTTTTGACGCATGTCTTCCTGAGCCAGGTTTGCCGAAGCGGCTCCCAAGGGTAAGCCGCCGCCGGATTGCAGGAGGGCCGCCTGCACCTCCGGCTGGGTCATCCAGCGGATGAACAGCCAGGCGGCCAGTTCGCGTTCGGGCTGGCTGCGCAGAATGCCGTAGGACAGGCCGCCAACCACCACCACTGGCCGGTCACTGACCGGGAAGGGCAGCGCCATCCAGACATCCTGGCTGCCCAAACGCTGCAGGGTTGCGGTGAGAACCGGGATATCCAGCAGGGATGCCGAAAAGTACAACGCCCGGCGGGTGGCAAAGGCTTCTTCCGGGGGGATGCGTCCGAAGAAAGCGCAGCCCTCATCCACCATGCCGCGCAAAAACTCGCCTGCTTGCAGGGTTTGCGGATGATTGAACGACAGGCGCACCGGCTCGCCTCGCAAGGGATTGTTCAACCCAAAGGACTTTAACCACGCGTAAATCGTCCAGCCGTCAGTATCCACCATCCAGCCGCCAGTGCCGTCGTTGCTGCCGGTGCGGTCGGTGTTGTTGGCGCGCGCAGCCGTGCAGGCATGTTGACGAAACTCATCCAGGGTTTCCGGCGGACGGCTAAAACCCAGTTCAGAAGCCCAGCTCAGGTTGTAGAAAAAGACGCGCGCCGTGCGCAGCGCGGGAATGCCCAGCTGCTGACCCTCCGCCTGATCCTGCTGCCAGAAGGCCAGCGGATAATCGGCGCGACGCGCCTCACTCAACCCCCAGCGCGGGTCGAGCAAAAAGTCGTTCAACGGACGAATGCGGTTGCCGTGGGCGTGCCAGAAAAGCAAGTTCTCCGAGGGGGCAATGATCAGATCGGCAATCGGCTCAGCCGAAGGCGAATTTTCCATCCGCTGCGCCAGCACCATACTCGACCCGCTCGATTCGGCCCGTACGCGAATGCCCCACTCATTGCCTTGATTGAAATCACGCACGGCATTTTCCAGCGCGGCAGCCAGGCTGCCCGTCCAGGGGTGCAACAGGCGGATTTCCAGCCCGCGCAAGTCATCCAGCGCGTCCGGCGTGGCTGTCTGCTCCGGTTGAGGCGCAGCCGTTGGTATCAGCGTTGGCAGCACCGCGCGGGTGCGGGTTGTTTGCGGAGTTGCCTCGTCAACCTGCGGCGGCAAAATCGGTGAGCAGGCGCCCAGCAGCAAGCCGAACACAAGCATAACCAGCCAGAGGCAAGGCATGGGAAATGGAATTTTCTCAAGAATACGGCGAGGCAGTCGGCTCATCAATCAAAATCGGTGGGCAGATGTGGGTTGCGGTAATGC
>NZ_DAOUBL010000058.1:0-3008 GCF_034432615.1 Bellilinea sp.
CTGCCACCCTGACGGCTGAAGGTGAATTTAATTACCTGCGTTCGCGCCTGAATGCCGATGAGGCCGATGAACTGATTCTCGGCTCACCGTTCGATTACGAAAATGCGGCGCTGCTCTTCATCGCCAAAGACATTCCCGAACCGGTAGATGCCAACGGCTATCAACGTGCGGTTGAACACAATCTGATTCGGCTGGCACGCGCCACCGGCGGGCGGATGCTGGTGCTGTTTACTTCGTATGCCCAACTGCGGCGCACTTCACAAGCAATCACCCCGGCTTTGCTGGAAGCGGGAATTCAGGTCTATGAGCAGGGTGAGGGTGCGTCTGCCAATCTCCTTTTGGAAACTTTTCGGGAAAGCGATAAAGCCGTTTTGCTGGGAACCCGCGCTTTTTGGGAAGGGGTGGATATCCCCGGTGAGGCTCTTTCGGTGCTGGTTATCGTCAAGTTACCCTTCGATGTACCTTCCGATCCGATCATCGCCGCCCGATCGGAAACATTTGACGATCCTTTCAACGAATATCAACTGCCGGAAGCCATTTTGCGTTTTCGCCAGGGTTTTGGGCGGCTGATTCGCACCCAGTCCGACCGCGGGGTGGTTGTCATCCTCGACCGACGCATCCTTTCCAAGCAGTATGGCAAGGCTTTCCTCGAATCCCTGCCGCAATGCAAGGTTCACGTCGGTTCGCTGAACGACCTGCCTGCCATCACCACACGCTGGTTAAACCTCTAAGCAGATAGCTTATAAAAAACGTCAGTTCGGGATAAATCCTTTTTTGCATCCAATTTCAGAATTTTGCCCCCTCCTGCGCCTCCCCCAATATCGCTAAAGCGAAATTGGGGGAGGTTGGAGGGGGTGCATCTCGCTGCTGGTTAGGTTTTGTGCTTATCCCGACCAGATGTTATAAATAACTACTGCGAAAGCGGCGCAATAAAAACCTGATTGCCAAAGGCTAACACCAAATTGCGCGCCATGGTTACGCGGAAGGCGGTTGCCGGGCGGGCGGGTACAGGGGTTGCTCCGTCCTGCAGAGGGCGAATCTCCTGCACAAAGGTCATTCCCAGGCTGAACTGATAAACCGCCGGAAGCGCCGGATTCAACACATATAATGACGGCTCGGGCGGCTGAGTAGCTTGAATCTGGCTCAAATTGACCCCTAGACGATCCAATTCTTCCACCGGTTCACCCGCCCGGCTGACGCGATAGGGGTACGGATCATTACAGCGGGTGGGTGTAGAACTGATACTGCTGTAAGTACACAGCACCATTCCGCTATCTTCCCGTAGAATATACAGGTCATTCTGGTAAATCGCAATGTCCACCGCATTGGAAAGGTCGGGGATGACATCCCCAAAAAACAGACGCGGCCCTGCCAGCGGATCGCTGAAATCCACCCCCTGCCCATCGAAGCGCCAGACCGCATTGGAACGCGGATCCAGTAAGTGCAGCAGCCCGGGCGAATAAATCATCGCCCGTAATTCCCCCCAACCGGCATCCGGCGGGCGCAGAGGGATGGCGCTGGTCTTATTGGCATCCAGGGAACAGTACAACAAATTGCCAAACGCATCTATGCCCATCACCACTGCGTCAAGAGTATTGGGAACAGGGGCAGCGGCAATATCCACCAGCGGCCCAATGATTAAACCGCCTACCAGATTTGGTCCACAGAAAAAGCGGCTGTCCACCTCATAACCCGGGCGGGTATACACCAACCGAATCACCCGTCCGCTGGATTGATCCAGCAGGTATAAATCTTCAGAGGGGGTAGAAACAATCCGGGTAATGTTGACTTTATTGTCAAAAGGCATTGGCAGCAATGCCGAAAACTCCAGCCGACGGATGCCTTCCAGTTGATCCACTGCCGTCAAAATCTGCCGGCGCAGATTGCGCATTCGTTCAGAATTGCCAAATTCGGCGGCCTGATCCAGATAACCCAACGCAGCCTCATAATTGACCCGTTTCATTAACACATCGTTCTGGGCATCGGCCTGAGCCATCATTTGTTCGGCCTGCGCAATGAACAGGCGGTGCTGTTCGCCGCGTCCTTGCTGCCAGTATGCGGTCATGGCAATGGCAACCACAATCAACGGCACCACCACAGCAATGAACAACATGGCACTGTTGGAAAGAGCCGGCAGCCGCTCAGCCTTACCGGGCAACATCCGCGCCGTCCAGCGCGAAAGCGCTGCCCCGCTGCGCTGGCGGAAAGCCTGCCAGCCATGCAGGACACGGCTTACCCATCCGCCTGCCTTGCGCGCTGCTGGAGAAATTTGTTTGATCAACGGAGAAACAGCCGGTTGAGATGTTTCAACAGCAGCCTTTTGTGGAATCTCAGACGGTGAGACATTTTCCATCTCCACGGTGGATTGTGTGACCGGAGAGGCTTTTTTCTGCGTAACCTGTACCTGCATTCGCCCAAACCGATCCCGCAAGCGTTGCGTCAGACCGCCTTCAGGGGCATCCTCTGGTTTCTTTTCACCGGCAAGGTACACCGCCCGTTTGGTGTCCTGCAGCTGCTCTTTGTGCGTGGTAGTTTGTGCGGCAGGCTGCACTGCCGGCATTGCTCCGGGTTTTTCTTTTTGGTCAGGGGGTGATTCAACCGTTCGCATGAGCGGGGAGAGTTCCGCCTCTCCGGTGCGCAGGTTGCGAACGTGAATTTCACCGGCCCCTTTACGGGTTCGCAGCATGATAAAACCGAGGTTTTCATCTGCCTGTACCAGCAAACGGCGGCGCAAATTATCCAGTGACAGTTGTGTACTGCCAAGCAGGGTCTGCCGCGTCCAGTTTTGTGGCGGCTGAACACACAACAATGCCAGATCACCCGCCTGAAAGGTGCAACGATAATAACGTACGGATGCCGTGCGGCTGATCCCCAATCCTCGCCCGGCTCCCTGCGGATCATGATAATGTTCAACGGTCTGGGCATTGATTATAAATGAGTGAACCGGACCACAATGAGCCAGATAGAGCATTTCCTCGTGTTAAACGGCCACAATCATCGACCCCAGC
>NZ_DAOUBL010000059.1:0-4887 GCF_034432615.1 Bellilinea sp.
GACCCGCACTGCGCTGCGTTGACATCAATTTCAACGATATTTCTCTACGGGGAAGGGGGGCAAGGAGTGTGACCCGCACTGCGCTGCGTTGACATCAATTTCAACGATATTTCTCTACGGGGAAGGGGGGCAAGGAGAGTGACCCACACTGCGCTGCGTTGACATCAATTTCAACGATATTTCTCTACGGGGAAGGGGGGCATTGTTGTTGGGGCACCCTGCGCGCCAACAACAATCTTCTGCTTTCGCACATGGGCGGAAAAGGAAACGTTATTTTACCCAACGCATGGACGGAAAGAATGATGGGTGAAATGGAAACAAAATGCTGGGCTTATTAAGAAACGTTGAGAAAGTTATTGCCCCTCCCCCAAAATCGCTAGGGCGATTTTGGGGGAGGCGGGTGGGGGTCATGCCGGAGATTGCCGCGTTTGCTGCGGCGGTACATCCTCTCTGGTTTAGAGTGGGTAAAAATGGGGACAACCGGGAGAATTTGGAATCATTTGGGACAAAGCGGGGGTCTTTGTTGCCGAATGCACACCTTAACAGCGCCTTTTGCAACGAATTTGCAACGAAAAACCCCCAAATTTTAATAAATTTCTAAGAATTGTTTGTTATATTAAAGATGTCAATCGCCTGGGTGCCCCCCTCACCCCGGCGATTGACGCTTTAACGGGGATTAACAGAACTCGATTTGCACGTCTTTGTTATAGGATTGCAGCACCTCGGCAATCCGCTCGATTAAATAGCGGCGGATGGAGATATTGCGCGGCAGCAGTGGATTTTGATAAACCGGGTTGATGGACTGCCCCACCAGAAAAGTGATTGAATCCGCGTTCAGCATTTCGCGGGTCAGCAGGTAGGCGCCATTTTCGTCAAAGGGGATGTTTTCCAGTGAGCCTTTGCTGCTGCGCAGCAGTTCCAGCGCGGCTGCCATGGTCAAAATTCCTTCGGTCACCAGATCAATGCCCGGCAGTTTGCCGATGGCGGGAATGTCCGGGCGCATGGTATCCAGCCGCGTTTCGACACTGGTTTTGAGAAAACTGGCGACAATATTGGCGGTTGTCCCGCCGCAGACCGCTTTACGCCCCTCAAATGCAAGCAGACGGTCAACGTACACATAGTCGTGTCCGTCATCAATCGGCGGGCCGCTGAAAATCATCAGCGCGTTGCGTTTGCGCCCCAGAATACCGACAAAGGTCGAATCATCCCCCGGTTGAAAACCGTACAGCCGGTAGGTGGTATTCATCACGCTGTTGACCACCGTATGAGCGGCATACACCGGGCGGGCATACACCTCATCCTGAATATAACGGGCAATGTTCTCCCACCCCCAGCCGAAGTTCATGGTGGTGCCCAAACCGGCATACAGCACCCCGTCGCTGACCAGACCCAAAAAATCACCCAGTTCCAGCACACCGCGGTAAAAACTGATTTTTTTGTTGAGGATTTTTTGATTCTCCATCTCCAATGCCGTGCAAATGCCGTTTTTGAAGTAAAACGGCGGCGGGTTATCGAAGTTGATGATGCGGAAGGAATAATCCTGATGATCCACCGTCAGAATAGTGAAAGTGGCGTAGGCAATCCGCCGCTCGCGGTCAACCGGCAGGGTGCGGATGACGGTATCAATCACCTCGCGCAGGGCGGCTTCCTCGCGCAGCATGGTCATGATGATTTCGGTGGTCAGCGTGGCGAGAATACTGGCTTTTACCCCGCTGCTCAACCCGTCCGAAAGCACAATGGTGGTGCGTTCGGCAGTTTTGAGCGTGCGCACCTGATCGCCGCACAGTTCTTCACCGGCTTTGTTGAGTTGTTTTTGAAAAATATCGAGGAAGATGCCGTTCATCCCTGTTCTTTTTCGACCAGTTCCAGCAATTTCAGCAGGCTGACCTTGGTTTCGGCAGTGGTTTCCCCCAGCAAACCGGCAATTTTCTGCGCCACGCTCATCTGCTTGTCCACAACGGCATGGACTTTGAGGATGGTTTCGCGGCGCAGGTTTTGCATTTCGCTGCGCTGCTTCCATTCGTGAGTCAAATCCACCATGATGCCGGCCACCACACCCTCTTCGCGCACCGGGAAAATGACTTTACGCACGTACAGGTCGTATTGCGGGTATTCCCGCTCGATGCCCACCATGGCCTGCCCGCTTTCCCACACCTGCTGAAAGTGGCTGACATCTTCCAGCACTTCGGCAGCATTCCGCCCGATTAATTCTTCTGCGCTGGCGCGGAACATGCGGCAAAACGCCGGATTGACCACCTGAATGACCATTTGCGGCGTCATCACCACCAGCCCGTTGGGATCATAATCCCACAGCAATTCCCACAGCGATTTCATGATTCGGCAACTCCCACCTTGCTCAGCACTTCACGGATGAACTTCTCGCGCACGTTGCGCTGGTTGACATCCAGAATGGCGTCCTCGTCGAATTTCAACACAATCGCGCGTGCGCACGTGCCCAGGCAAAACGCCCCTTTCAATTCCAACCGTTCCTGCAAGCCGTATTCTTCAATCAGGCCCTGCAGGATGCGCAGGATTTCAAACACGCCGGCCTGATGGCAGGCCGATCCCATACAAACATGTAAAACGGTTTTGGTTGTTTCCATGAGCTTGTTCCGCTAATTATACGCCGGGTTGAGGTGTGCAAAGGTGGCGGCTGGCAGCCTTCCGCCGACCACAGATGGCTGCCAGCCTTACAAGGGAGGAGACTTAATCGCCGATGGCTGCCCGGGCTGCGGCGTTGACTTCTTCGGGTTGCTGGCTGCGGCGGATCTTGTTGAGATATTCGTGACGGAAGTACTTGAGCGAACTGAGCACCGGGTTGGGCGCCGATTTTCCCAAACCGCACAGGCTGGTGGTCTGCATCATTTCACACAGCGCTTCCAGCTGCTCCAAATCGGCTTCAGTGGCCGTCCCTTCCAGGAACTTGTTGAGGATGTTGTAAATTTTGACCGTTCCAATCCGGCACGGCACGCATTTACCGCACGATTCATCCATGCTGAATTCCATGAAGTAGCGCGCCACACTGACGATATCCGAGGTGTCGTCAATCACAATCATCCCCCCCGAACCCATGATCGAACCCAACCGGGTCAGGTTTTCGTAGTCCACCGGCGTGTCCAGCAATTCTTCGGGGATGCAGCCGCCGGAAGGACCGCCGGTCTGCACGGCTTTGAAGCGGTGTCCGCCCGGCACGCCGCCGCCGATGTCGAAGATGATTTCGCGCAGAGTAATGCCCATCGGCACTTCCACCAGACCGGTGTTGGCAATCTTGCCGGTCAGGGCAAACACCTTGGTGCCTTTGCTCTTTTCGGTGCCGATGGAGGCAAACCATTCGCCGCCTTTACGGATGATTGCCGGGACATTGGCGTAGGTTTCCACATTGTTGATGAGGGTAGGTTTGCCATCCAACCCGCTGACGGCGGGGTAGGGCGGGCGCGGGCGCGGCATGCCGCGTTCCCCTTCAATCGAGCTGATCAGCGCGGTTTCTTCACCGCACACAAAAGCCCCCGCCCCCAGCCTGATTTCTACGGTGAAGGAAAAACCGCTGTTGTGGATGTTTTCACCCAGAAAGCCGGCCCGTTCAGCCTGCCGGATGGCGGTGCGCAATCGTTTGACCGCCAGCGGGTACTCGGCGCGCACATAGACATACCCGCGGCTGGCGCCGACGGCATAGGCGGCAATTGCCATGCCTTCCAAAACGGCGTGCGGGTCGGATTCGATGATCGAGCGGTCCATGAACGCCCCGGGGTCGCCCTCATCGGCGTTGCAGATGACATATTTCACCGCGCCGGCGGCGTCATGCACAATCTGCCACTTGTTACCGGTGGGGAAGCCGCCCCCGCCGCGTCCGCGCAAGCCGGACTTTTTGATTTCGTCAATCACCCCTTGCGGGCTCATGGCGGTGATCACTTGAAGCAGGGCTTTGTAACCGTCGTGCAGGATGTAATCTTCGATTTTTTCGGGGTTGATTACGCCGGAGTTTTCCAGCGTTACTTTGTGCTGGCGGGTGAAGAAAGGCGCAGAAGTGTCAATAAGCAGGTCTTCGACGGCTTCACCTTTGACCAGTGCGCGCAGGATTTGCGGCACATCTTCAACTTTGACGGTTTTATACAGCAGGTTATCCGGCTTGATCGAAACCACCGGGCCGGCGGCGCACAGACCCATGCAGCCAACCTGTTTGACCAGCACTTTATCCTGAAGCCCAAGGAAATTGACTTCCTTCTCGAAGGCTGCCAGTACGGCCTGACTATCGGAAGATACACAGCCGGTGCTGCCGCACACATGGATGATGTGTTCGTAGCGTTCCAGCTCTTCACGCTGTTTGCGGATGATTTCTTCGAGGTTGATTTCACTGGTTGTCATTGCTCAGCCACTCCTCAATTTTGGCTTTCATTTCTTCGACGCTCAACTTACCCACAATTTGCCCGTCCAGAATCATCACCGGCGCAAGACCGCAGGCACCCACACAGCGCGCCGCCATAAAGGACAGTTTGTTGTCGGGGGTGGTCTGGTTGGGGTCCAGCCCAAAGCGCTCTTTGAGCCAGTCGGTGATCTGGTCGTTGCCCTTCACATAGCAGGCCGTGCCGGTGCACAGCACCAGAGTATGCTCGCCGGCCGGTTTGCTCATGAAGCCGTGGTAAAAAGTCACCACACCATAGACTTTGGAGAAGGGCACTTTCAATTCGCGGGCAATGTAGGCCATGGCGTCGTAATCAATGTAACCGAAAGAATCCTGTACCACATGCAGCACTTCGATCAACGAGCGCGGGTTGTAGTTGTTTTTCTTCATGGTGGCAGCCACCAGTTTCCAGCGCTTGTCGCTCATATCGGGGACAAAGTGCTTACAGGTTTCGCGGGATGTTTCCTGTGGTTTGGTTTCGGTGTTGA
>NZ_DAOUBL010000060.1:0-13101 GCF_034432615.1 Bellilinea sp.
CTCGCACAGCGGCTGCCGGCCGGCGCCGAAATGCCCCATCAGGTTCGAGGCGGTGTACGGGCGCAGCCCGCTTTCGTCGTGCAGGTCGGCGGCCAGGGCTTCATCGGCGCGGCGGACGACATCCAGCAGCAGCGCCTGAGCAGCGCGCCCCCACCACTGGGGCAGCGGGCGCTGCGGGGCGTCGGCGGTCAGCGGGCGCAGGATCAGCACCAGCGAGAGCAGGTCGGGGGCAGCACTCATGCCGGATTCTCCCCGCCGTTGGCGTAGCGGGCGGCGCGGGCGCGCTCGCGCACCTCGTTCAGGTTGAGGATTTCGGCCACCTCGTAGCTCGGCGGCACTGCCGCGGCCACCGGGCGCAGGCGCAGGATGGGCGGGAAGTAGCCCATGCGTCCGTGCAGCTCGGCCAGCAGCAGGGCGGTGATGAAGTTGAGCGAGGGCGGGTTGATCAGGATGGGCGCGCTCTGCCACTGCTGCGGGGTGAGCGGGATGAGCGCCATCAGCGCGCTCAGCTGCGGCAGGAAGGGCTGGTCGTTCTTGAAGTGGACGGGGAGATCGTAGGTTTGCTCCACCGGCCGGCCGATCAGCGCCTCCACCTGCTGGAGCTGTTCGGGGGTGAGCGGATGAGAAAAGTTGAGCAGGAGCATGGGAATACCTCTAATCCGTTGGGGTAGTGGAAGTCGAGGGCGGGTTTTCGGATGGGGGAAGGATGCCCCACGTGACCAGCCGCTGGTACAGGTCGGCCAGCACTTTCGAAATCTCGCGCTCCACTTTGGAAAGTTTCATCCGGTCGGCCTGATGCTCTGCGTGGCTCAACTGATTGCGCAGCCTGGTCAGGTTAGCAAAGGTTTTTGCCATGCACTCTGCATCCGGCCATGTTTCGTAAATCTGATAGCCGATTCGATTCAGGTCATCAACGCTGAATTTGCGCTGCTCACCGCTGTTTTCATCGGTGATCGGCTGACCCAGTCTGGCAATGCCCGAAATGGCTCTTTCAAAGGACGCCCGCTGGTCGTGTTTCAACTGAATGATTTTTTCATAACGAAAGGCTACCGCATCAATCATCACCTCGCGCGCCAGCGTGACAGCCTGAAGCATCTGACCATGGCCTACGTACCACTCAATCATTTTCCATTCCCGCCGGATAAACTCCATCGGATTATCCAGCGGTTCTTCCAGCGCAAACTCATCAAAAATATGGATGATATTTTCTGACAAGACGCTGAAAGGTTTAGAAGTATAAGAGAACGATGCGCCAGCCTTCATCAGGTCGGGAGCAAGGGAAGTGCTGGCTTTCATTAAACTGACCGGCTGACACAAAAAGGCCGCCTGCGAAACCGCCCGTAAGGTTTCCGCAGCGCGTTTTTGCTCCTTGACGCTGGCCAGCAATTGCGCCAGCCGGTTGGCGTTTCCGGTTTGAACGAATTGATCGGAGGCGTTGATCCAGTCCAGCATGGCGGCAAAGCGCGAAAGGTCCAAAACCGGCGCTTCCCCGTTATCTTTCAAATCCAATGCGCCGTAAAGAATGGCGCGAAGCGTCACATTTTTAGCCGACTTCAGGTAGGCTGCAAACAAAAACGCCAGAAAGGGAATCGAGCGCAATCCATGCGTAATATCAAAGGTGACCTCCTCGCCTTCCTGAATGTATTCGATGACCCTGTCGAAGATGCCCCACATTTCAGCGTCATCCCTGCCGGTTGGAATGGGTACTTTTTTAATACGCGGGTCATTCTTTTCTTCCAGAATTCGATAGACCAAATCGGCTTCGCGGGTGGTCAGCACCAGCATGCGGTCAAAGGTTAAAAACTGGAGCATTGCCTCGGCAAACACCTGTCCCTGATACTTCTTTCCTTCATAGCGGTAGGTGGTTTGCTGAGGTCGGATGCCCAGAAAGGTAATTACCGTGTGCGTCATATCTACCTCCACAGGGATTGATTACCCTTGACTGCCTTGAACTGCACCAGCACCCAGCCGAGCGGCAGGGCCGGGCTTTCGTCCGTCCTTCCGTTGGCGGTTTTTTGAAACGCGGCCGCCACCCGGCGCGAGAGGGGGAAGGGGTCCCCGGCATTACGCCGCCCGCGCGCCATGCGGAACTGACGCAGCAGCGCCTCGCGCACCTGCGGGCTGGCAAACATCTGCGTCCCAAAGGTTTTGCTCTCCCAGCCGGTGCCCCAGCCCAGGCACACCAGCATCTGATTGGGCTGCAGCTGGCTTTTCAGGATCTGGTCGTAGAACGAGGTCAGCCGTCCGGCGTTGGGAATGCGCTCGAACCAGGCTTTTTCGCGGCGCGCCTGCTCCAGCGAGCGTTTGTTGACCAGCGCCGGCAGCCCCAGCAGGGCGCTTTCGGCGGTGAACTTCAGTCCGGCGCTTTTTGCCCACGCGGAAAACAGCGCCGTATCCACTTTGATGGTCAGTTCAAAGGTCACGTCCGGGCGGATGGCTTCCATTTCGATGGGCGAAGCCAGTTTGCCGCCGCGGTTGATCACCCGCGCGTTGACCACCATCAACGCCTCGCCGGCGGTCAGCGGCAAACTGTCGCTGACCTGCAAGGCACGCAGCAGGTCATGATTGGGGTTTTTGCCCAACAAAGAGCGCTCCAGTTCCTGCGCGGCAAACTTGGGATTGCGCCCCAGCCGGTTGACTTCCAGCTGTAAGCCGTGCTGTTTCCACAGGTTGGCCGCCAGCGCGGTGCGCAGCGCACCTTTCAAGGAACTGCCGGGCAGGTATGGGCGGTCATACACATCCTTGATCTGCTCGCGCAGCACGGCGCCCTCGCCGCTCGCGCGCGGCACGCCTTTAAGGACGTAGCGGAAGAAAGGACTGTCGGCGCGGTAGTCGCTCGCCTCCAGCAGCTCCACCGGCGGCCGTTGGGAGATGATCGCCAGCTGGCGCGGGTCGTCAATCTTTTGCGCTTCCAGCAGGCGGTTGTGGTCAATCCGCCAGGTTTGACCCCTGTAAATGGCGTAATCATACTGATTGAGCAGTTCCACACCGCTGCCGATGTGCAGCGGGGTAAGCGTGGAAACCTGCGCCTCGAAGAGCGTGTAATCAGGCATGTTGACCTCCTTGCGCCTTCAAGCCGGCCGCGCAAGCCAGCCCGTAGCGGTAAATGGGGTGCGGCAGGTCACCCGCCGAACGCGGCGAAACATCACACACCTTGCCGGCTGGGTAGGCGGGCAGGTTCAGGCGGCTGCCTTCGCTGACCATCAGCACGCGCTGGCGCAGCAAATTTTCCCTGCCGAAGGGGTCGCTCCAGCCGCCCACACTGACCAGCTGGTAGCGGCCGTTTTGCAGCGCAGCCGGCAGCTCCGCGGCGCGCGGGTGGTAGCGGCTGAGCAGGAGAACCGCCTGGCCGGAACGGACAGCGGGCAGTTCCCACGCCAGGTTTTGCGGGAAGCCCTCGCACACTTCAAAACCGCCAAAGCCGATGGAGCGTTTGCCGCCCAGCCCGCTGAACTGCAGGCTGTCCACCGCGCGGCGCAGCAGCGCCCGGGCAGGATGCCGCTCATCCGCCAGCCACTGCACGCCGAACCACAACCCGCATCCTTTTTGAAAATGAATTTGAACGGTGTGGAAGATATCCGACGCCTGCCGGATGCGGTCCACGCTGACGTGCGGCTGGCGGGCGCGCTGCCACACCTTTTGGCGGCGCAGGGCAATCAGTTTGTTCTTTGGCAGGCGCAGGGCGGGCGGTAGCCGTTCCGCTTCTTCCACCGTCAGCCACACCTGGCCGCCCTGCAGGGTGATTCCCTTCTCAACCGGCGCGTTGTCCTCTTTTGGAAAGAGGTACTCATCCAGCGGCTCACCCTGCAGCAGACGCCGGAACAACCCTTCGGACAGGTATTGAACCTTTTTGATTCGTTTGCCGTACTCGCGCAGGTTTTCTTGGCTGAGCGCGCTCGTCCAGTCCACCACGGCCGGGTAAAAGCGTACTTCCCCGGCGTAGGGAAAGGTGGAAGTCAACAAAAAGGGCGGCTGAGGCGGATCGCTGAGAAAAGGCTGTAAGAACAGCGCCGGGTCTTCCCCGTCGGCAGCCAGCGCAGCCGTCAGCGCGCTGAACAGCGTATCCGAGGGGATGGTCGCCAGGGTATCTTCCAGTTCCAGCCCGCGCCTTCCAACCCGTACGGCGCCCTTCAGTTTGAGGGCATACACTTCAAAGGGTGGCATGACGCCCTCCTACAATTGAGAAAGAATGGTCTGCTGCAGCGAAGCCAGCCCGCCGGCAAAATCGGCTACGGTTTCAAATTGACCCAGTTCGAGCGGTTTGGCGCTGTAATCCTTGCCGCGCCATTCCACGCGGATGTTTTCGATATCCACCTTGCCGGAGCCGCGGCTGCCCAGCCCGCCGAGGTAATCATCCAGCAGCAGTTGCAGCCCTTCGGCAATCACTTTCAGGCGCTGCACATCCTTTTTGGCATCGCAGTCTGCGCCATCATAGACCGAGTACACCAGTTCCGCTCCGCTGAAGCGGGTGCCGGCCGGCACACGCTCCATCTGGCGCGGGTTGGCCGCCGAAGTAACCCGGTCAATCGAAACCTCGGTCTTGACCTCGGTATAGGGCAGGTCGGTGCCGGCTTCTTCCAGCTGCTTTGCGCGCTGCTCGTCCATGAAAACATCCCGCACAATCAGGCGGGTGGGGGTGGCAAACTCGCGTTCGCCCGGCACGCCGAAGGTGGTGCAAACATCACAATTCAGATAAGTCTGCTTGTCATCGCTCTTGTCTGCGCCGCAGGAATGGATGTAACCCTGACCGATGCGCTGGTTTTGCTTGAGTCCCTTGTACTTTTCCAGCAGGCTGCGCATTTTGCCGCGCAGGCTGGAGCCGGGGATGTAGGGGCGGTTGGTCAGCGGGTCGCGGATGACGGTTTTGTCCACCCCGCCAATTTCAATGCCGGATTCGGTGCCGCCGATGTGCAGCCCGGTTTTGGCAACCACATCGAAACGAATTAAAACGCGTCCTTTGAGTTGAATGCTGTTGTTGTTCATCATAACCTCCTGAATTTTAAGTCGTGCGGGGTGCTAGTTGCCGCCATAGGCTTTGTGATAGGCCAGAATGGCTTCGAAGAATTCGACAAAACGGTTGAAGTACTCATCCTGCTTGTCGGCCGGCGCCTGAGTGACCGCATCCAGCGCCGGTTTCAGCACGTCCACCAGGGCGCGCACCGCCTGGCCGCGCTCGCGGCGGGCGCGGTACTCCATTTTCGGTTTGAGCAGAATCAGCCGGCGCAGCACCTTTTGGCGCTCGGCATCTGCCTGAGGGCCTTTCTGGCGGGCAACCGCCCACTCGCCCTGAATCTGGCGCACCTCGCCGAACAGGCTGCGAATCTGGCTGGTGGAAAGACTCAGGTCTTTCAACTCCCTGCCAAACTGGTCTGCCGTTTGCACCAGCAGTTCACCGCTGGCATCCTGGGTGATGATCTTTTGCACTTCATTTTCGGATATTGGACTCATGTCATTCCTCCTTACGAGATTTGCGGGTAATCAACTCTGCCCAGCGGGCAGCCAGGCCGATCCATTCGATGCTGCGGAATTGATCCTGTTTCAGGCGTTCGCGCAGCTCATCCACATCTGGTTTGGGTACGCCTTTGATGCGGCTGAGGTAATACTCCGCCAGCCAGTTCCACGGCCCCCACAGCGCCTGCCGCTGACCGGCATGGTTAATATCCTCGCCGCGCTTCTGCCGTTTTTCCAGCGTGCTGCGATACAACTCGTGCAGGCGAATCAGTGTGCCAATCACGGCGCGGTTCTGGTTATCCTTCACCATTCCTTTCAAACGGTGCATCAGGGCATGCGCGGTATTATTGTTTTGCGATTCACAATCGTGGTAGCCGAAACGCTGCCAGTTGAGCGGCTGGCCCAGAAAACTGAGCGCGTCTTTCTCACGCACTTTGCCGTTTTCCCACCAGCGGTAGGCCTTGGCCTGTTCTTCGGCAGCGCCGGCTTCCTCGGCCGCCTGATAGAGGGGGTACTTGCCGCCCACCAGCACAATCCCCCCGCTCGGGTGAATATCGGGGTGCTCGCCGGTAAACCGGCTCAGGTCGCGCCGCAGGCGGATGGCAAACTCCACCACCGCATCCCAGCTGCCGACGAAGAACAAATCGTCACCGCCGGAGTAAATCGAATACAGGCGGTCGCCGTATTCTTTCTTCATCTGTTCGGCAATCTGCCCCACCCAGCCTTCAAAGAACAGGCTGACGGCAAAACTGAGCGAGGCAATCCGCGATAGGGTGGCTCGTTCGCCCAATCCCTCGGCAAAGATTTTGCCAAGGTTATCCACATCCAGGCGCAGGACGCCTACACGTTTGATGCCGTTTGCCTGCTCTTCCAGAACGCTCAACGGCTTGACCGAACCGGGCACGGGCAAGTCATCCACTTTGCCGCGCAACTGGTTATGCTCTTCATCGGTCAGAATTGGGGTTACGTTGACCAGCAGGTAACGCGCAACAGCACGGCTGGGATGCGGTTTACAGGCACGGAAAGCGCCGTCATTCAACGCAAACACAATTCCCTGCGGCTCAGGCTTGAGTTCCTCCAGCACTTCCACCTGATACCCAAAGCGGCGGGCAACTTCCTGCCATCCGCGTCCGGCCTGCAGGGTAATCTGCCCCGGCAGGTCGGGTTCACACGGCTGCAAAACCAGAAATTGCGCCTTGCGCAGCTGCTTGCCCAACTCTTCGTAGGATTCGCACACCGGGCATTTGTTGACCGTTTGCATCACGCCCTCATCCACCTGCCTCACTTTGACCCCGGCGTGCTCCCGTCCGCACACAGCGCACTGCTGCGGCGCACTCCCGCCCACACCGTGCGGCTCAAAGACGCGGGCAAGATCCGCCTCCAGCCCTTCCAGCCGCTTTAATTTGGCGGCGTTGATTTGACCGATCAGCCCGTCCCACTCGGCGCGAATGTTGCCGTTGAAAAAGTGCCGGCCGTTCAGCAAGCGCGCCTGTAAAATCAGGCCCAATTCGCCCTGATGCTCGTTGAACAGGGCGCGGGTAATTTGCGCCTGAATTTCAGGCAGTTTTTCGGCGTCTTCACGGCGGGCAATCAGGTAAAAATTGCCGCCGCCGGCGTAAATCAGGTTGGTAATGGGCAGGTTGAGCTGCTCCATCACAAAGCGGGCAATCACCAGTCCCAGCAATTGCAGGTAAAACGACCGTCCGCGCAGACCGCTGGCTGCCCCGCGCGAGGTGATGGTGTAAAGAAAGCTTTGCACGCCGGTCAGGTCACCGCCGACCAGCGCCACCAGTTCCTGGTCAACCGCTTCCGGCTCACGGGCAAATTCATTCAGCTGCGCATTGCTCAGCGTTGGACTGTCATACAGCGCTGCTGCCAGTGCGGCGGTCATGCGGCTGTGATCGTAAAGGCTGATGTCCGGTCTGGTTTTGTAGTAAGCCGAAGGCACACACCACAGCGCTGTCTGCATCTCCGCCAGCAGGCTTTCAAGGTAGTAGGGCAGGTTGCTACCCTGCTGAAAGGCAGTTTTTAGACTGCTCACCCTTTCGGTGAAATCGGTGTAGAGCTGCTCGTACTCCTTCCAGGGGTCACCATTCTTATCGGCGGGGAAGAGACTCTTATCACTCAATTCCAGAGCTCTTAACGGCCAATAGACCTGCTTAATTTCATTATCTGCCGCGTGAAGGCGCACATCCGAAAAAATGGAGAGCAGCTGCGCCGGGTGATTGTCCCGCTTTTCTTCATTGGGCAGCGGGTCGGCGCGCTCCCCCGCCGAAAGGCGGTCGGCCAGCGCTACGGCAGCCGCCAGACGGTCGTGGGGTGTGTGGTGTCCGCCAACCGCCAGTTTAATCCGGCCTTGCCACGCCTCAGGCACATATTTTTGAACAAAATCCTCACTGAGCAGGGCGTGTTTGTATTTGTAGTCACGCTGTGCCGCATCATCCCATACCCGGCTGGCACCCTCCCCGGCCCGCAGGGCAAACTTGCCGATGTCGTGCAGCAGTCCTGCCAGCGCCGCCAGAAATACCTGATCATTTTTCTCCATTCATGCCCTCCTTTTTTGGTAAAAAAAAGCACTGCTGGCAGCCGGGTTCCCCTCGGCTGCCCCCTGCAACCGCCGCCGTCTGTCAGCAGTGCATTTTGATTGTAGGTGATTTACGCGTCGTTGTCATGCGGGTTTTCCCCTATTTTGGTCACATAATAGCCTTGCAGCAGCGCCATCAGCTGCGTTCGGTTCACACTTTCCATCTGCCAGTGCTGCGCCGCTTTGGTGTATGCCGAGCGTAAATGCTGCTCCACCGTGCGCGGCGAAAGATGCAGCAGGGCGGCAATTTCCCGGTCGCTTTTGCCGGTGGTTACCAGAATCTCCACCACCTGCCGCTCGGCAAAAGTCAAGGTACCCATCACAAAGTTGTGCATGTCCTCGCGGCGGCGTTCCAGCTGCAGCCGGCGGATGGCATCCAGCGCTGCCCAGGGGTCATCAATGCCGCGCAGGCTCAGCCAGGCCGGAGAAAGCTCACCCCAGCGCACCACCGGGATGGCGGCTAACTGCACTGCATCACCCGGCTGGGGGTGCAGCCGTTTGCTGGTCAAAAAATCGCCGGCCGAGTACAAATGCCACAGACGGTCATCCTCATCAAAAAGCATTTGGGCCGCCACCATGCCGTAAATGGACATAGTCTTGCGTCCGCCGGCAATCAGCAGATGCACCGTTTCGCCGTTTTGCTTGGCAAACGCAATCCGGCGGTAGATACAGCGCAAAACCGCCTGTCCGGCGGCCGCACTTTCGGTATCGGCAAACGGCTTTCCCCGCTCTTCCAGCGGGAAGAAAGAGAAGACAATCCCCCGCGGCTGATAATCGCCCAGCGCGGCTTGCAGGCGCTGCACAGCGTCCTCAATCGGCGTGCCGGGGGCGGTGGTATGCACCACCTCCACCCGCCGAACGGCAACCCCCTTGCTGAATAACAAATCCAGCCCGGCAGTAACCACCTGGGGTTCACTGCCGAGGGTAGCAATCAACACCGGAAAAGATTGAAAATTCATAAACAGGAATTCAAAATTTAAGAAAACACCCCAAACTTTTTCAATTATACAGAACTTTCTTCCCGCTCCAAACAAATTTTATTATAACCTTTCCTACACCAAAAAACCACTCAAACGCTGATCTTTCTTTTACACTTTGCTAATATTTTTCATAGACTGATGAATTATTAAATAAAACGCAAGCCCAAATCAACCATATCCGTAAGAAAGGAGGGATAGCTTATGTTGGAACCTCTCTTCCCCTGGCGTGAGATGCGCCGCATGGAGCGCGAAATGGACCGCATGCAGCGCGAGATGGAGCGGATGTTTGATACCTTCTTCCCCCGCCGCCGACGCTGGATGGAGGTCGAATTCCCGCCTTTGAACATTTGGACCAACAATGATCAGGCAATCGTCACCGCAGAATTACCCGGCATCAACCCGGAAGAACTGGAACTTTCTGTCAACAATGATACCCTCATCCTGCGCGGTAAGCGGCTGGTTAACCATCTGCCGGAAGGCGCCCGCTATCAACGCCGCGAACGCTTCCAGGGTGAATTTGCCCGCTCGTTGCAGCTGCCCTTTGCCATTGATGCCGACAAAGTGGAAGCGCACTACGAAAACGGCGTTCTGACCATCACCCTGCCGCGCGCAGAAGCCGATAAACCCAAACGCATTGCCGTACACGCTGCCGAATCCAACGGAAAGGAGGGATGAGCCATGACTGAGGAAACCCGCGCCATTCAGGTTCAACAGGAACAACGTCCCGCCGTCCGCGAAACCCGCAGCCGACGCGTTTTCGCTCCGGCGGTGGATATCGTCGAAACCAACGACGATATTCTGGTGCTGGCGGATATGCCCGGTGTCCGGCAGGATGACCTGGAGGTCGTCCTCGAAAAGAACGTGCTCACCATCCGCGGCACGGTGCAGCTGCCCGCCATGCAGGATTACGATCTGGAATATGCCGAATACGAAGGCGGCGATTACGAGCGTGTCTTCACTCTTGCCGATGACATTGACCGCGACCAAATCGAAGCCGAAATGAAACACGGCGTGCTGCATCTGCGCCTGCCCAAAGCCGGTCCGGCTCGCATCCGCCGTATCCCGGTCAAAACCGGATGAGCAGTAAACCCGTGATCGAAAGGAGGTGAAAGGTATGCCGATCACCGACTTGATTCCCTTCCGCCCCAAACGCTCGCTGGCCGTCCGCCGCGAGAACGATCAACCGCGCGCGCTGATGCGGGACTTCGACCGCTGGTTCGACACCTTCTTTGAACGGCCCTGGTCGCTGATGCCCTGGCGCTTGTTCGATGAAGAATGGGACACCTTCACCCCGCGCGTGGACGTCAAAGAGACCGACAAAAAAGTCATCGTCACCGCTGAACTGCCCGGTCTGGATGAAAAGGACATCGAAATCTCCATCAGCGGGGATGCCCTGATCCTGCGCGGTGAAAAGCGTCAGGAAGAGGAAGAAAAGGGCGAAGATTACTACCGCATGGAGCGGCGCTACGGTTCGTTCCAGCGCGTCATCCCGCTGCCCTGCGAAGTGCAGGTGGATAAAGCCGAAGCCAGTTACCGCAAGGGCGTGCTGACCGTTGAATTACCCAAGACGCCCGAAGCGCAAAGCGCGCGCAAGATCATCCCGATCAAGACCAGTTGATCCGCAAAACGCACCCCAGCGGGGGCTGTCCCACAGCGGGCAGCCCCCTATTTTTCATCCCGATGCAATTCTTAAAAAATGGCCGAATGCCCTTTTTTCTCGCCCTGCACTATTGGAATCGCCCCTCACTCGGCGTAAAATAATGTCCATACAATACTATTTTTGGGAGAGGAACGTATGCAGGCACTCAAAGAACGCATTTTGAAAGAAGGCAAAAATCTGGGGGGCGGTATCCTCAAAGTGGATAGTTTCATCAACCATCAGGTGGATCCCATCTTGATGGACGCCTGCGGGGCAGAACTGGCCAAACGCTTTGCCCACGTCGGCGCAACCCGTGTGCTGACCGCCGAGATATCCGGCATCGGCCCGGCGCTGATGACCGCCAAGCACCTCGGCGTGCCGGTGGTCTATGCCCGCAAAACCAAGCCGATCACCATGCCGGATACGGTCTACCTGACCATTGCGCCCTCCCACACCCGCGGCCGGCCGGTGGAGCTGATCGTCTCGCCGGAGTATCTGGCTTCCGGCGAGCGGGTGCTGATTATTGACGACTTCCTCGCCTCCGGCGCCACCATTCTGGGGCTGGTGCGCCTGACTCAGGCAGCCGGCGCGGAGGTAGTCGGCATCGGCGCGCTGATCGAAAAAACTTTCGAGGGCGGGCGCGATGCGCTGGCCTTCCTCAACGTCCCCATCGTTTCTCTGGCCTGCATCGTTTCGATGGTGGAAGGCAAAATCGTTTTCGCTCCATGACCAGTGCGATTGCGATTTTAGATTTCGGCTCGCAGTATGCCCAGTTGATCGCCCGCCGCGTGCGCGAGGCGCAGGTGTATTGCGAGTTGTTCCCCTGGGACGCCCCCGCTGAACAGGTGCTGGCGATTCAACCGCGCGGCTTCATCCTCTCCGGCGGGCCGGCCTCCGTCTATGAGGTAGATGCGCCGTTCATCCCCGCCTATGTGCTGCAATCGGGTCTGCCGGTGCTGGGCATTTGCTACGGGATGCAGGCCCTCACCCACGCGCTGGGCGGGGTGGTTGCCCCGGCAGAACAGCGTGAATACGGCCCGGCCCAGGTCGAAACGCTGCGGCCCAACCCCCTGCTCCCGCCGGGCAGTTACCCGGTCTGGATGTCGCACGGCGACCGCATCGAACAGCCGCCGCCCGGCTTTGAGGTGCTGGCGCGCAGCCCGAACAGCCCCATCGCCGCCATCGGCGACCCGCAGCGCGCCTACTACGGCGTACAGTTCCACCCCGAGGTGCATCACACCCCCGGCGGAGCCGAGATGCTGCGCCGTTTCGTGATAGAGATCTGCGGCTGTCAGCCGGATTGGACACCCGAGGCGATCATCGAACAGGCCGTCAGCCGCATCCGTCAGCAGGTCGGCGATCAGCGTGTGCTGGCGGCGGTCAGCGGCGGGGTAGATTCGAGCGTTGCCACCGCGCTGGTTCAGCGCGCCGTCGGCAGCCAGTTGACCGCCGTCTTCGTGGACACGGGCATGCTGCGCCACGGCGAACGCGATCAGGTTGAGCGCGCCTTCCGCCGCTCGCTGGGCGAAAACCTGATTGTGGTGGATGCCGCCGCCGAATTTTTGGGCGCGCTGGCCGGGGTGGAAGAGCCGGAGGAAAAACGGCGCATCATCGGCGAGACGTTCATCCGCACCTTTGAGCGCGAGGCGCGCCGTCTGGGCAAAATCCCCTTTCTGGTGCAGGGCACCATCTACCCGGATGTGATCGAATCGGCTGCACCTGACCGCAGCAAGGCCCAGCGCATCAAAACCCATCACAATGTCGGCGGTCTGCCGAGTGAGTTTGATTTTGAGCTGGTCGAGCCGCTGCGCTACCTGTTCAAAGACGAGGTACGCATCGTCGGTGAGGCCCTCGGCCTGCCGGAAGAACTGGTCTGGCGGCAGCCCTTCCCCGGGCCGGGGCTGGCAGTGCGCTGTCTCGGCCCGATCACCGCTGAACGGCTGGAACGCCTGCGCGCCGCCGACCACATTTTCACCGGCGAACTGGCGCAGGCCGGTCTGCTGGGTCGCACCCCGCCCGGCAGCCCGCAGCGCATTGCCCAGGCTTTTGCCGTGCTGCTGCCGGTGCGTTCGGTGGGTGTGATGGGCGATCAGCGTACCTATCAGGAAGTAGTCGCCCTGCGCGCCGTAACCACGCAGGACTTTATGACCGCCGACTGGGCCGCCCTGCCGCATGACCTGCTGGCGCGGGTCGCCAACCGCATCGTCAATGAGGTAAACGGCATCAACCGGGTGGTGTACGACATCACCAGCAAGCCCCCGGCAACGATTGAATGGGAGTGAATCCTAATACCAGATGCGGAACCACGACTGGGCGCGGGCTTCCTCGCCGTTGACCGTCACCAGCACCTCCAGCGTAACCACCTGACGCGGCTGCCAGTCGCCCACCCCAAAGGTCAGCGTACTGATTCCGCTGGCATCGGTGTTGTTCAGGCGGTAGGCCGCCCG
>NZ_DAOUBL010000061.1:0-6833 GCF_034432615.1 Bellilinea sp.
GGGGATGAAATCATCGCGTTTGACGCCTTCCTTTGCCATCAGGTCGTCAATTGGCAGCAAAACCTCATCGCGCACAAAAGCCGGGAACTGGAAAATGTCCATATAGAAGACATCCGGTTCAACGCCAGAGGCGATGGAAGTCTTCAACTGCTGCCAGTAATCACCGGTGATGGGCTCATACTTGACGACAATGTCCGGATTTTCCACGGTGAAGTCCAGCAAAATGGACTGCAGCAGTGCGGTTTCTTCCGGGCTGGCTGCCCAACCGGAAAGGCGTACTACCGCGCGTTCGGCGGGCTTCTCAACTTCAACGGTCTTTACGACTTCCTTTTCCTTCTCCACCGTAACCGTCTCGATCACTTTTTCGGGGGTGGGGGTAGCGGCTGGCTGGCAGGCTGCCAGCAGCAGGCTGAGAACCATCAGGGGGACAAACCATTTCAACAGGGTTTTCATGACCTTTCTTCTCCTGAATTATGAGTTGGAAAAACAGTGTTTTCCTTGAAAAGCAGTGTTATACTCAAACACGGGAGGGCTGACAAAGCCGCCCCGTCGAAGCCACCCCCAACCTATCCCTGGCAGGAGCATGGAGGGGTGGCTTCATTTGTCGCCAGTAAAACGAAAGGGGAAAGTCTTCGTTTTGATTTATCGCTTAATCATCACCTCCTCAGACATGGAATGTTCAGGTTCAACCGATCGGCTGGAAGCGCGAATGACCAGCTGCGGCTGCATCAGGATGGTTTCGAATTGCTCAACGGTGTCTTTTGCCTCCAGCAAATTCAACAACAGCGCAATCAGGCGTTCGCCAATCTCCCAAACTGGTTGGCGGACAGAGGTCAGCGGGGGGGTCAAATATTGGGCAATGGGCGTATCGTCAAAGCCGGTTACAGCAATTTGACTGCCCACCCGAAAACCAGCATCCTGAATGGCTTTGATTGCACCCACGGCCATGTAATCATTCAAGGCGACCATGGCAGTTGGACGAATGGCTTCCGGTAAAGCCAGCAAATTTCTGGCTGCCTCATATCCAAAGGCAAACCGCCCTTCGCCGCGCTGAACCCATTCGGGCAGCGGTTCAATGCCGGCAGCACCCATGGCAGAAAAATATCCTTCCATGCGGTTGTTGCCCACCCGCGATTCCTCCGGCCAGGCCAGCGCAGCAATCCGCCGGTGACCCTGAGCCAGTAAATGTTCGGTGGCCAAGCGCATGCCGTAACCACCATCCACATCAATGGAGGGAAAACGCAGTTCCGGGTTGGAACGCCCGAAGGCCACAAAAGGAAATTTCTGTTCAAGCAGGAAAAGCACACGCGGATCGTTGTACTCTACCCCCGAAAGAACAAAGGCATCCACGCGGCGGGTATCCATTAATTCGCGGTAGGATTCAATCTGTCGTTGAGTTTCTGAATGATACGGAAAACACAATAAATAATAACCACGCTCCTCGGCAGCATGGAACATGCTTTGCAAAAAAGTATCCAGAATGGGGTTAGCCTGATCAGGCGGGGACGGGCGCCAGGAGTAACCAATCGTAAAGCTGCGTTGAGCACGCAGGCTGCGGGCAGTGTAATTGGGACGGTAATTCAACTCCCGCACGGCTTGCCAGATGCGCGCTTCAGTATCCGGCGCAACCTGCACCTGGCCGTTGATCACCTTGGAAACGGTCTGATAACTGACACCGGAGCGTAATGCGACTTCCTTAAGGGTAACTCTGCGGGACATTTTGGATAGAGGTGGTAGAAAAGGATGGGGCTGGTCTTTGCGAACGTTCGTGCGAACGTTCGCATTAACAGTATAGAAAATTTAATCCGCTTTGTCAAGTACTTTTTTCCCAAAAATCACCCCTTTGGAGGATAGTAACACCTTTGATCTATGGTATATTTACTAAACGAACGGTCAGTAAGCACATTTGGAGGTTTCACTATGCTACAAGATAACAAACAACGCAATCAACTGCTTTTCCTTCTTTTCTTCGGTGTGCTGATGGGCGCGCTGGATATCGCCATTCTCGGCCCGGCTCTGCCCTCTATCCGCGCCGAATTTGGAGTGGATGAGCGCGCACTGGCATGGATGTTCAGCAGTTACGTTCTCTTCCAACTGGTCAGCACCCCGCTCATGGCAAAACTTTCCGATGTCTACGGCCGCCGCTGGATTTACATACTCGATATTGCCTTATTTGGCTTTGGTTCATTGTTGGTGGCCGTTTCGACCAGCTTTAACGTCGTGCTGATTGGACGCGCCATTCAGGGTTTTGGAGCCGGCGGCATCTTCCCGGTTGCCAGCGCCGTCATTGGCGATACTTTTCCCCCTGAAAAACGAGGCAGCGCACTCGGCATGATTGGCGCAGTTTTCGGCGTTGCCTTCCTGATCGGCCCGCTGCTGGGCGGTATCATTCTGGCATTTGCCAACTGGCACTGGCTGTTCCTGATCAACCTGCCCATCGCGGCCCTGCTCATCCTTTTCAGCCTGCGCCTGTTGCCCGCTACCCGCCCGGCTACCAGCCGACGGCTGGATGCCGCCGGCATGGCTCTGCTGGCATTATTCCTGGCTTCTTTGACCTTTGGCTTGAATCAACTTGACCCAACCAATCTGACAGCCAGCCTGCTGACCCCCGCGGTTGGCGGGGTTCTCGCCCTTGCCGTGGTTTTGCTGGTCATTCTCATTCAGGTTGAGCGCCGCACCAGCCTGCCGATGCTGCCCGCCCACCTTTTCAACCGCCGTCAATTGGGGCTGGCCTACCTGCTTTCCGCCGGGGCCGGGCTGGCAGAAGCCAGTCTGGTATTTGTGCCCCTCATGGCTGTAACCGGCCTGGCAAATCAAGGCATCAACGAGAGAAACGCCACATGGCTGCTCATTCCGGCCATTCTTGCGATGGCTGTCGGATCACCGCTTGCCGGGCGGTTGCTCGACCGGGTCGGTTCGCGCAATGTGATTATGGGAGGAACTGCTCTGCTGACAACAGGTTTTCTCATGCTCAGCCTGCTCGGCGGTAATTTGATTTTCTTCCTGTTATCCGGCGTGCTGATTGGCGGCGGCTTGACCGCCTTGCTCGGCGCTCCAATCCGGTATATTATGTTAGGAGAAGCATCCACCGAAGAACGCTCGCTGGCACAAGGACTGGTCACGCTGTTCACCAGTATCGGTCAACTGGTCGGCAGCGCCCTGATCGGCGCACTGGTAGCTTCCTTTGGGGCAGGCAACGCCTTCAGCGGTTATCAAACCGCCTTTGGATTCATCACATTCACCAGTCTGATCCTGTTTGCCAGCGCAACACGGCTCAAAACCCGCCAGCGCGAATTGGAGACTCTGCATGGAAATGAAGCCCTCAGTGGTGGATAATCCACCCCTCTCGATGCGCGATAAAATCCTGCACGAAACCACCCGCCTTTTTGTGGAGCGCGGCTACGATGGTGTTTCCATCCGAGAAATTGCCGAAGCCTGCAACATCACCAAAGCCGCTCTCTACTATCATTTTGTGGATAAGGAACGCCTATTAATTGAAATCCTCGAAACAGGATTGACCGCTTTTCATCAATTGCTGGAAGATGCCCTCCACAATCACCTTACGGCTCAGGCGCGTATCCGCGCATTTGTGTTTTCGCTCTTCACGCGCCTGCCGCCCGAAAACCGCGCTGTGATTCGGCTGGCAACCCAGGAAATGGGCAAATTACAACCCGAACTACGCGCTCAGTTCTCTCTGCATTATCGTCAGCAGTTTTTACAACCACTTGAACAGATTTTCATCGAAGGACAGCAAAACCACGAACTCCGCCCATTCCCGCCGGCCTTGGGAGTATGGGCTTTGCTGGGAATGTTGTATCCCTTTATGAGCGGTGAATCCGCTTTCCGACCGGAACTGACACCTCAACAATTGGAACAGCTCGTGGAATTGTTTTGGAAAGGGGTCGCCAGCCAATCCTGATTGAACATTTTTGGAACACGTCATGTCCTGATATAATCAGCACATGACGCCGCTGGTCTGGACGAAGTTCAAAATTCCTCCTCTGCGCGCCAAAAGCGTGTTACGTCCACGCCTGCTGGAAAAACTCAACCGCGGTTTAGACAGCCGCCTGATTCTCATTTCGGCACCTGCCGGGTTTGGAAAAACCACCCTGCTGGTGCAATGGCTACAAAGCCTGGCTTTGCCTGCGCTGTGGATTGCCCTTGAAGAAGCCGACGATGACCCGATTCGCTTTTTCACAGCGTGGATCACCTGCCTGCGCCAGGCCATACCCTCCTACTGCGAAGACGTCCTTCAGATTCTATTGACCGCCCAATTGCCGCCCGCCGACCTGCTGGCAGCCGAATTAATCAATCCGCTTACCCAATTGAACCAATCCATCATCCTCGTCCTGGATGATTTTCAACACATCCAGGATCAGATCATTTTGCGATTTCTTCAAGACCTGATTGCCTATCAACCGACTGATTTTCATCTTGCCATCCTTTCCCGTGAAGATCCACCCCTTCCGCTGGCCCGTCTGCGTTCCCAAAACGATCTGGTCGAAATCCGCACCAGTGATTTGAGGTTTGAACCGCCGGAGAGCGGACAATTGTTCAACGACCTTTTGAACATTGACCTTGAACCATCTGTGGTTCAGACATTGACCGAACGCACCGAAGGCTGGGCGGCCGGCTTGCAATTAGCCGCTTTATCCCTGCAGGGTAATCTTCATCCGCAACATCTGATTCAAGACCTGACCAGGGGTACGCGTTTTATCCTGAACTATCTGGCAGAGGAAGTATTAAACAAACAACCCCCGGATATTCAGGATTTCCTTCTCAAAACCTCTTTGCTTTCCACACTCAGTGCCGAGCGTTGCAATATCCTCACCGGAAGACAGGATAGTGCCGATTTACTCGAAACCCTGGATAAAAGCAATCTGTTCATCCAGCCGCTTGACGAGCAATTCCACTTTTACCGCTACCACGCCCTGTTCGCCGAGCTGCTGCGCAACCGGTTAAATCGGATGGAAGAAAAAGAGGTACGCAATCTGCACCTGCGTGCTGCTCAGGCCCTGTTAGCCGAAGGGCTGGTGACTGAAAGTCTTTTCCATTTTCTGGCAGCAAAGGATTATTCCTCCGTTCTGGATTTGCTGGAAAAGAACATCTGGCATTGGATCAACTATATGCCGGCTGGCCAAATTGAAGGGGTTTTATCCCAAATCCCGGGGGATGTTCAATTTTCTCATCCGCGTTTACTTTTGGGCCTGGGCTGGTTGTATCTGCTGCGGGGCAACTTTCCCCGCCTGGCCGGAATCCTTCAATCGCTGGATATACTCTTGCCGGAAGGTGAACCAGTTTTTGAGGAGGCTGCCCTGATCAAAGCCGAGCGGTTTGCCCTGCAAGCAAATTTTCTTCAGGTTCAGCAAAAATTCGATGAAGCCATCCAATCTGCACGGCAATCCATCAACTTGTTAAACGGCAAAGACGAACGGATTGCCTCGCTGGCTTATCTGGCGTTAGGGGCAGGGCAAAGGCAAAAGGGGAATTATGAGGAAGCCCGTACGGCATTGGAAAACGCCATTCATCTCAGTCGAAAAAACGACGACCCGGTAACCGATATTCTGGCGGTTTCACATTTGACCTTAATGGCCCTGGAATACGGGCAGTTAGGGTTGGCTGCTGTTACAGCTCAACAGGCCATCCAGCATCTGGAACAACACCCGCATGGCTATCCGGCGGTGCTGGGAGCAGTTTACGGCGCACTGGGTTGGGTGTACTACCATCGTGGGCAGCTGGAGCAGGCATCTCAGCATTTTCAGCGGGGCATTCACCTTGCCGAATTGAGCGGCCACAATGCCTCAGCGGTTTATTCACTGGTGGGCATGGCGCGGCTGCAAATCGCTCAAGGTCAACCCATTGCTGCCCGGCAGTACCTGCAGCAAGCCGAACAGTTCTATCAGAAAGGCGCACCTGCCTGGGTGCTGCCGGAATTGCTTTCCTGTAAATGTCTTCTGGCACTGGCGGAGGGAAATCATTTAGAAGCTGGTGCAATCCTGTCGGTCAGCGGTATCACTCCCGACTCGCCGGTAACCCCATTTTCCGAAACCCTGCTGCTGGCCTGGTTGAGGCTGACAGCCGCTCTCGAAAACTCTGAACAATTCCCACCAGCACTGGAGCTTGCCCGGCGAATACTTCACTTCAGCCGCGCCAGCAGACGGAACTACACTCTGCTGCAAAACCTTGTACTGGGGGCAATTCTTCACTTCAAAAATGGGGATGAAGCACAGGCCAGCCAATGGCTGGCAGAGGCGGCTCAAATTGCTATATCTGCCGGTTATCGGAGCGTTTTTTTTGAACAAAAGTCATCTCTGCTGCCCCTCCTTAAGATCGTGCGTTTTCCGGAAGCGGAGACTTTGCTCCATCCAGTGGATGAAAAACAACAAGGTGCATTACCACAACGGCCTTCCACCGGCGATGACGACTTGGGTTGCGTAGCGCTGACCGAAAGAGAGCTGGAGGTTCTGCGACTTCTGGCACAGGGGTACACCTACAATCAAATTGCCGAACAGCTGGTCGTCAGCCTGAACACGGTGCGCTTTCATGTGAAAGGCATCTATGGCAAACTGGGGGTCACCAAAGTCAATCAAGCCATCGCTGAAGCTCACCGGCAGGGTCTGATTTAACACCACCCTGATCCTGACCGATCTTACAGGTATCCATTCATCCAAATCTGAAAACGGGAATGTAGTCAATATCTTAACGTGGGTTCGGGATAAGCACAAACCGCGGTGAGCAGCAAAATGAACCCCCTCCCACCTCCCCCAATATCGCTTCTGCGATATTGGGGGAGGCGCAGGAGGGGGCAAAATTCTGAAATCGGATGCAAAAAG
>NZ_DAOUBL010000062.1:0-9550 GCF_034432615.1 Bellilinea sp.
AATTGATAAAGGTTCGCCATTGGATGATTCAGGGATTTTGGGAATTATTCAAAAAGAAGTGAAAATCCGTAAAGAAGCGTTGGAAGGTGCAGAACAGGCTCATCGCGAAGATCTCAAAGAGATGACCCTTTCCGAAATTAAAATTCTGGAAGAATTTCTTCCCAGTCAGCTGGGAGAAGAAGAATTAAGGCAATTGGTTAAAGAAGCAATTAAAGAAACTCAGGCAACAAGCCCTGCAGATACAGGCAAAGTCATGAAAGTGCTTATGCCAAAAATTCAGGGCCGTGCACCCGGGGAACAGGTCAGCAAACTGGTTCGGGAGCAATTGTCTCAATAATGGGCGATGAAGAATAACCATAATAGCTGGTTGTTTACAAGGCGGATCAATCGAAATCTCTTTCGATTGGTCTTGCTGATCTTAACCAGTATTTTATCTTATGGGGCGATGGTTTTACCCATTGCCATTCGTCAGCCTATTGCGCCTTTACAAATTGGTGATGTTGCGACACAGGATATTCAGGCCCCTTACGACCTCTCTTACATCAGTGAAGTCCTGACAGAACAAGCCCGGCAGGATGCACGCAACCGCGTAGCCCCTGTTTATCTTCCAACAGATCCCGCCATTGCCCGACGGCAAATTGAAAAATTGCGCGTTGCACTCAACTTCATCACCAACATTCGCTTTGACACATTTGCCACCCCCGAACAAAAATTTGCCGATCTTTCGGCAATTCAAGAAATTCAGATTTCCACGGATACTGCCGAAGCCATTTTGGAATTGAGCGACTCCCGCTGGCAAACGATCCAGCAAGAGGCTCTTTCTGTATTGGAACAGGTCATGCGGCGCACCATCAGGGAAGATCAACTCGAAGACGCCCGCCGCAGTATCCCAACCTTAATCAGTTTTTCCCTCCCAGAAGATCAGGCCGCAATTGTGGCAGAACTGGTCACACCTTTTGTAGTGCCAAACAGTTTGTACAGTCCAGAGTTGACTGAGCGGGCACGGGATGAAGAAGCTCGGAAAGTTGAGCCGATTGTTAAGACCTACCTCGCCGGAGAAACCATTATTCGACGCGGTCAAATTATCACCCCGCTGGCATGGGAAGCGCTGTCTGCTTACAACCTTATCCAACCGCGCAGCCAACAGGAAAATTTGTTAGCCGCATTTTCCCTTATCGGCTTAATCACGGTATTTACCGGGTTTTACTTCAACCGTCGCAAGATGCCGCTGGTCGAAAACCTGAAGGGTTTATTGCTGCTTTCAATTACTTTTCTAATCTTTCTGTACGGGGCAAAAATTATCATTCCCAATCGCACCGTTCTTCCGTACATTTACCCAATCCCCGCATTTGCCCTGGTGCTGGCCAGTCTTTTCAGCCTTGAAGCCGGTTTGATCTTCCCGATGATCCTGTCCATCCTGGCTGCTTATGGCCTACCCAACAGTCTCGATCTGACTCTGTATTACATTCTGACCAGCATGATCGGTGTTTTGGCATTAGGTAAAGGCAGACGAATTGCAAATTATTTTTGGGCTGGTATTGCCATCGGACTGACCGGCACCGCCATCATTCTGGCTTACCGCCTGCCCGATACAATCACGGATCTTTTGGGGATTGCCACGCTCAGTGGAGCTGCTTTTCTCAACGGCCTGGCATCGGCAAGTCTTACGTTGCTGTTCCAATTCCTCTTTGCTCAATTATTGGGCATAACCACTGCATTGCAATTGATGGACCTCTTGCGTCCTGACCACCCTTTATTGCAACACATTTTAAGAACAATGCCCGGATCTTACCAACACTCCCTTCAGGTTTCAAATTTAGCCGAACAAGCTGCCGAAGCCATAGGGGCGGATGCACTTCTGACCCGCGCCGGAGCAATTTACCACGATATCGGCAAATCCCTGAATCCCTCTTTCTTCATCGAGAACCAGATTGGCAACAAAATCGATTCGCATGATGATTTGGACCCAGAAGAGGCAGCACAAATTATCATTCGTCATATCACAGATGGTGTTGCACTTGCTCAAAAATACCGGCTGCCCCGCCGTATTCAAGATTTCATCTTGGAACATCATGGAACTTTGATAACGCGCTATCAATATTCTCAGGCTCTCAAAGCGGCTGGCGGCGACCCTTCCAAAGTGGACATCAATAAATTTCGCTACCCTGGTCCACCGCCTCAATCTCGTGAAACCGCAATTCTGATGCTTGCGGATGGCGTAGAAGCTCGTGCTCGTGCGGAATTACCCAAAGACGATGAAGAATTGAGAAAAATTATTCGCGGTGTGATTGAATTTTGCCAGAAAGAAGGACAACTGGATAATACCAATCTAACCCTTCGCGATCTCAGTCTGATCACCGAGTCCTTCATCAACACCCTGCGCAACACCTATCACCCCCGCATAAAATACCCGGAAATTAAAACCAATCAGCCGTCCACACATACCGAATCCACACCCCCCTCTACACAAAGCCCAATTAATCAACCTACAGAACCCATCAAAAGTCATGATGATTAATATCCAGATTGAACCTCCGTACGAAGATGTGATGAAAGAAGATTGGATTTTGCGCGTCAGCCGCGCTGCTTTGGAACATGCTCAAGGTGAAAACGAAGTTGAAACCACAATTGTCCTGACCGGCGATGAGACTCTCAAGTCTCTTAATGCTCAACACCTTGGAATGGATGCCCCTACAGATGTTTTATCCTTTCCTGCCGACGAATTTGATCCCGATCAGCAAATGCCCTACATCGGTGATGTGATTATTTCCGTCCCCCGCGCAAAGGAGCAGGCTGAAGCAGCCGGACATCCGCTGGAAAATGAAATCAGCCTGTTAATCGTACATGGTATTCTGCACCTCTTGGGCTACGATCATGACAGCGAAGAAAGAAAGGCGCTCATGTGGAAAAAACAAGCCGAGATTCTCTCCAAACTGGGAATACACATCAATCAACTCCCCGAATGACACTGTTTCGATTTATCGTTGGACGGCGGCCGGCATTCGAACACGCCTTTCATGGTTTGATACATGTGCTACTGACCCAGCACAATGCCCGCATTCATCTGGTGATGACCATCCTTGTCGTAATTTCAGGTCTTCTCCTGAAACTGGTCGCATGGGAATGGGCAATGATCATCATTGCCATCGGATTGGTGTGGATAACCGAGATTATCAACACTGCGTTGGAAGCCCTTGTAGACCTGGTCACCCAACAATATCATCCCCTTGCAAAAATAGCCAAAGACACCTCGGCTGCAGCAGTCTTATTTGCCTCAATAATAGCAGTGTTGTTGGGCATTGTTGTATTCATGCCTCACCTCCTTCAATTGTTTTTGTAAGCAATCTTAATTCATGATCCTTTGCAGGAGAAAATATGTCACAATTCCGCTTCGGTACGGTCGGTTCTCCCATTTCCACTCCCAAAAAACCGGGGGGAAGCGTGGGGGCGGTGCAGCAAACTCGTTTGTTGGGTCTGTCCGCGCTTGAATTGGGATGGGTTCAATCTGTGCGGGTATCTGAAGAAACCTGCCGGCAAATTCAATCAACAGCCGCGCAACTCGATGTCGCTATCAGCGTCCATGCCCCCTATTTCATCAATCTGAATGCTGATGAAGACGAATGGCCAAAATCTCGTCAACGGTTAATGGATGCGGCTTATTACGGTTTCCTGGCTGGCGCTACGGATATTGTTTTTCATCCGGGTTCTTACTTCAACCAACCACCTCACCAGGTTAGAGAAAAGGCAATTCAGCGTCTTGCTGGTTGTGTAGAGGAACTCAAAGTTAAGCAGATCCATGTAACCTTGCGTCCTGAAACGATGGGAAAATCGGCAATGCTCGGTTCACTGGAAGACACCTTAATCCTGAGCCAAAGCCTTGATAACGTTGAGCCTTGCCTTGATTTTGCACACCTTCACGCTCGTGCAGGAAATGGCTCGATGAATACGAAAGGAGAATGGTTGCAAGTGCTTAAGGATTACCAAAATGCATTAGGAACACAAGCCTTGCAAAGACTGCACATTCATCTTTCAGGTATTGAGTACAGCCTCAAAGGCGAAAAAAATCATCTGCCATTGCGTGAATCCGATTTCGCGTTAAGCGACCTGTTTATCGCCCTTAAAGAGCTGAATTGTTCGGGCAGGATTTTATGTGAAAGCCCTATTATGGAAGAAGACGCTCTTTACATGAAAGAGGTCTGGGAAGAATTATAAATATTCCTTCAAATTGTGTTCAACCGCATAAGCTGCCGCCTCAGCCCGATTGCTGACGCCCAGTTTTGAAAGAATGCTGCTGACATAATTCCGCACAGTTCCTTCGCCTAAAAATAACACCTTGGCAATCTCCCGGTTAGTCTTGCCCTCCGAAACCAACAGTAAAACGTGTTTCTCCTGCTGGCTCAGATTGGCAAATGCGGAAGCTTCCTCTTCCTTGACTGCACGGCGCACTTCTTGAAAAACCCGTTGGGTAACTGCGGGGTCTAATAACGCCTCCCCTCGTCCCACTGCTTCAATTGCGCGAATTAAATCCTCACCGCCAATTTGTTTCAAAACATACCCGGAAGCACCAGCGCGGATTGCGGAAAAGAGCATTTCGTCTTCAGCATAGGAGGTCAACATAATCACTTTGGTTTCAGGAAATTTTTGAGTAATTTCTTCACATGCCTCAATTCCCGATGCCCCCGGCAAACGGATATCCAACAGGACAACATCTGGGCGAAGTTGAGCCACCTTCTCCAGAGCTTCTTTGGCTGTCCCGGCCTCTCCTACAACCTCAAACTGGGGGTGATGTTCGAGCAATGCCTTCAAACCAAGGCGCACTACTTCATGATCATCCACCAATACAATGCGTTGTTTGCTCATAAGTGCCTCCACGCGAAAGTATAGCGAATTAACCCTTCTATGGCAAGTAAAAAGATAACATTGATTATCCATGGATGAAATTGTTTCTGTACAATTTCTAATGTTTTTTATTTGGAATTCTTCAATGGGTGTGGTAAACTAAAGACAGGGCGGCATTATAAAATCGCTCAATATGAATTATTCAGAAAGACCAGCCAGCAAAACCTATGAATTCAAGCCTCAACCGCACGGTCATTTATATCGAAGACGATCAGGAAATGATTGACCTTGTGTCAATGATCTTAAGCCGCCGCGGCTATGCTGTCCAAGGGGCACCGGGGGGAAAGATTGGACTGGAAATGGTCAGGCGGGAACCGCCCAATCTGATTCTATTGGATTTGATGATGCCGGATATGGACGGCTGGGAAGTTTATCAAAACCTCAAATCCGATGAGAAAACAAAAAACATCCCCGTCATCGTGATCACCGCCAAGGCACAGGCTATTGACCGGGTTCTTGGACTGCATATCGCCCACGTGGATGATTACATCAGCAAACCGTTTCGACCACAGGAATTGCTGGAAAGCATCGAAAAAGTCCTCGCCAAAGCCGAAAGCAAGGATCACTGAAGCATCAGATCCAATGACCCAGTGGATTGAGATACAAAATCTGAGTCGTCCCGAAATTCCGCCAATCAAAGCTCGACTTTGTAATTCGTTTTGGACAAAATTTCGCGGTCTGATGTTTCAAAAGTCTTTGGAAGAATATCAGGGAATTTTAATTGACGAACAAAAGGATGGCATTGCGAATACTTCCATCCACATGTTTTTTATGCGCTTTGCAATTGCAGCCATCTGGATTAATGCGAAGCAGGAAGTCGTGGACGCCAAAATTGCCCATCCCTGGAAACCATTTTATGCGCCATACAAACCTGCCCGATTTGTATTAGAAACTCACCCCAATCGCCTCCTCGACTTCAAACCCGGTGATCGGGTAAAATTACTGCATGAATAAGCGATTTCAATTATTTTGTTTTATTACAATTGTTTCTCTCATTTTCCTCCCTTCGTTGAAGGTCAGCGCCCAATCTGCAGGGGATTTGCCAGTATATATTGTACAGAGTGGCGATACCATCAACACCATTGCAATCCGCTTTGGGATTTCTGCTCAGGATTTAATTGCCGTAAACCAGATCTCCAATCCTGATTTGCTTACGATCGGCACGCCGTTAAGAATCCCCGGCTACGAAGGCATTTCTGGCACACTCAAACTGACCGTAGCACCATTAGGGGCAACCCTTCGAACCATCAGCCGTCAATACCAGGTGGATGAAAACACCATCGTCCGCCTGAATCAATTAACCAGCCCCTCTCAGATTTATGTCGGTTCAACCCTCATCCTCCCCGAAAAAGAGCAAGCAGTAGATCCCAAGCCGATTGCCATTCTCGGTGAAGGGGAAACATCTCTTGAAACTGCTGCCCGCAGTTACTCCAATCCCTGGAAACTGGTTTTACAAAACCGCAAAGAAAGCACTGCCCTTTTTTTGAGCGGAGAATTAATATTCAGTGATGCCCCGCAACAAAGTGGTGGTTTATTTGGTTCACCCTTAATTCAAAACATAGAAATCACACCTCTTCCACTTCGCCAGGGTAAAACGCACCTGATTCGGGTACTCACATCAACCCCACTCAATCTTTCTGGTACATTGAATAACCTTCCTTTATCCTTTTTTCAGGAAGCAGATAATCAATACATTGCTATCCAGGGTATTCATGCCATGGCGCAACCCGGATTGGCATTATTAACCCTCCAGGCCCAGGCTGACGACCAATCCTCCTTTGCATTTGAACAGCCCATTTTGCTGGAACCCGGTTACTATCCCCAGGATGTTCCGCTAGCGGTAGATCCAGCCACGTTGGATCCGGCTATCACCCAACCCGAAGACGAGCTGATCCGTACCATCACCAAACCGGCTACTCCACAGCGTTACTGGACGGAAAAATTCCGTGTGCCGGTAGATGAGCCCTGTATTCGATCCTGGTTTGGCAGCCGCCGCTCCTATAACAACAGCGGCTATAAATATTTTCATACTGGCGTGGATTATGGCGTGTGTGCCAATAATCTGAATATTTACGCGCCAGCCCCCGGCAGGGTGGTGTATGTGGGAGAGCTAACCGTTCGAGGAATTTCAACAATCATTGATCACGGCTGGGGTATATATAGTGGTTTTTGGCACCAGAGCAGTACGAAGGTTAATGTAGGAGACTTTGTTGAAACTGGCCAGATTATTGGTGAAATTGGCGGAACAGGACGTGCTACCGGACCGCATCTTCACTGGGAAGTGTGGGCAAATGGTGTTCAAGTAGAGCCGCTGGACTGGCTGGAAAAGGTATACCCATAAAATCAGCAATATTTATCATTATCAGGGTATAATTAAGAAACATTATGTCAATGTTGTGCACATCTTCATCCATCGAGCAATAGGAACATGCCTGTTCAGATCGAAAACCTGCAAGAAACGTACTGGGAAAAGTTTGAAATTCAAGAAGAAGATCTCGAATTTCTTTACAATCACCTGCTGGAAATTGAAACGCCACTGACGGCGAAAGAATTAGCCGAAGTATTGATTCGAGAACGAATTCGTCGCGAAGCGGAACGCTTAGTGGCGCTCCAAACCGCCGGCGGCGAAATTTACCAACCTAAAAACAGTTATCAACCGGATGATCGCATTCAGTTCCCCGCTTTAAATTGGAGTAAGGGCAAAGTTCTTTCTGTGCGGCCCGGTTTCAACCCGGATTTGCCCCCCTTTAAGGTGATTAAGGTTGAGATGACGGACGGCAGCATCAAAGAATTTGCTGCCTCTCTCGCTGATCATGTTCTCAATCAATCCCTTCAAAACGAAATTACAGAACCCGCACTGAACCCCCAATTAATCATCGAAAAATATGGTGATCAAATTGCCGGGCTTCTCACCCAGACCTTTGAAACCGTACCCGATCTTGTTCAAATTGCAGGTGCATGGTTTCCGCGATCCCTTTTAGTAGATGTCAGCGTTGGTCACCTCAACCTCGCCGAAGCCCTGCTGGAAATGTCGGGTGGCGGGCCATTGCCAACTGAGGTCATTTTAGATCAGATCGAGCTTCCCACGGATGTCAATCGGAAATTGACTGAATTTTCAATGAACCTTGCATTGCAAGAAGATGAGCGATTTGATGAAGTCGGCCCTGCCGGCAAAACGCTCTGGTTTTTGCGCCGCCTGGAACCCGAGGGAGTGCAAAACACACCCCTTTATTTACGCTATCAACCTGTTTCGGTGGATGTCAGCGCTGCCAGATCGGAAATCGAAGCGCTGAACCGCCTGGTTTTTGATGAACTGGAAGCAGAGGGTGATTTACCCCGTAAGGCAGAGGAAATTGAGGTAAGCTTAATCTTCCCTCACTGGCGAGCCGGGACAATTCCCCTTTCTAAAAGCATCGCGCGCCTCTTTCCGACTGCTTACGAAGCACCCCGTGTACGGTTCCTCTTTGTGGATGAGGAAACCGGAAAAGAGTTTCCCGGATGGGTGGTACGTCCAAACCGCTATGTTTTCGGTTTGAGGGAATGGATTGAAGAAAAAGAGTTGATTCCCGGTTCGTTGTTTGTAATCAAACAAGGCAAAGAACCGGGTAAAGTTGTTATCAAAGCGCTGAAGAAAAAATCAACGAAAGAGTGGCTGCGAACCGTTCTGGTGGGAACTGATGGTGGAGTTGTGTTGACCATGCTTAAACAACAGATTGGGAACGAATACGATGAGCGAATGGCAATTGCGATTCCCGATGTGGCAGCCCTGGATCAGGTTTGGGAAACCGGCTCCCGTTACAAAACCCCGCTCGAGAAGACAATCCTAAATATGATGCGTGAAATGGTTAAACTTTCTCCGCAAGGTCATGTCCACGCACAGGAACTTTATGCAGCAGTTAATTTAGTGCGCCGTTGCCCACCGGGGGTTTTGGTTTCAATTCTGGCAAATCAACCCAATGTCATCCATCTCGGTGATTTGTATTACCGACTAAGCGACCAAGACTCAGAGGTCTGAAAAGATGAGTACTCCCAGCCGCTTCAGTCTCATAAAACCTACATTAGAAACCCCCTTTCACATTGATTTTGAATGGTGGAAAAGCCATGACCAAAACTGGCGGGTTTTTCTCTTGAGTTTTCTGTGTCCTGAACATCAGACCCTTTTTGAAAGCATGGGTGGCGAAACCTGGATTGACTGGGTAAATCCTCAAACAGGCGAAGTAACACAGGTTGACGGACTACAGCATACACTGATGGTTCACTGTGCAAAATTACCCGGGTTTTTATCCCAAAACACCTCTCTGGTTAATTCGGTCTTCAGGGTATTCCTCTCCAATGGGAACACACCCTTAACCCCCCTTGAACTTTCCAAAATTATTGACAGACCTGCCGAAAAGATTTTACAAACTTTCTCCGGTACGACGGTGTATCAGGGAATTCGTCCCGTTCAAAAGGGGTAAAATTTAGTACAAAACACCACCTTTTTAGAAGATTTTGCTTGCTGTGCTATAATTGAAGTTGACAAATTCACATCATCAAAAATTTTGGTGCTCGCCAATCCTAATTAACACATTGCCCTGCCCCTGTAGCTCAATGGATAGAGCACCGGACTTCTAATCCGTTGGTTGTGAGTTCGAGTCTCACCAGGGGCGCT
>NZ_DAOUBL010000063.1:0-3357 GCF_034432615.1 Bellilinea sp.
AATCACACGGTTGAGTGTGATGTTCATCAGCGCGGATTCGACCTGCTCCTTAACCCGCTCCACCAGATGATCACCCCCTTGCGCCAGGGCGCGCATCTCTTCCGTATTCAGGCGCAACGGTACCCGCACCAGCCCGGAAAGTTCTTCCACCAGTTCCTGCGGGCGTAAACTGCCGCCGGCTTCTTCCAGCCGGTCCGGCAACCCTTCGAAAAAGGTTTCCACCGTTTCCAGTCGTTCGGTCAGCTGCTGCTGAATAGCCTCTTCGCTGCGTTCCAGCAAAACCTCAATCGAACGCAGCAGATGGTTGCTTTCGGCTTGCAGCGCGCGGCGCGCCAAATCCAGCAACGTTCGCCGTAGTTGTTCGGCGCTGATCGGTTCATCACCTAACTCATCAGCCACTTCCTCCATCATCAAGCGCATGGTAAAGGATGGATAGGCCACTCCCTCAAAGGTAATGGGTGGCTGCACATCCTCCAGATACGCCAGCAGTTTCCACGGCCCTTCCTCGTCTTCCAGCGCGGTTTCCACACGGCTTTTCAGCTCGTTTTGCAGCATTTCGCGCACATCTTCGCTCAGGTCTTGTTTGGTAAAGACCCGGTCGCGCTGCTCGTAAATGCGCTTGCGCTGCATGTTGAGGACATCGTCATATTCCAGCAAATGTTTTCGGATATCGAAGTTGTTGCCTTCCACCCGCGCCTGAGATTGTTTGACCAGTTTGGCAACCAGATTATTTTCAATCGGCAGGCTTTCATCAATGTTCAAGCGCGCCATCAGGTTTTCCACCTGCGCCCCGCCAAACAGCCGCATCAGGTCGTCTTCCATGGAAAGATAAAAACGGGAGGAGCCGGGGTCTCCCTGACGGGCAGCGCGCCCGCGCAGCTGGTTGTCAATCCGGCGGGCTTCGTGGCGTTCCGAGCCGATCACATGCAGACCACCCAGTTCGCGCACCTTTTCCATCTCATCCATGTACTGCAAAAAGGCACGCACCGAATCCTCATAAATGCTGTACTGGGCCGATTCCATTTCCAGCAGCAGCCTGCGGCGCTGTTCATTGGTCATTTCATAAGGATCACTTCCAACGCTCCTCAACACACGGTTGACATCCGCCAGAATGTCCTCGTCCAGTTCGCCGCCCAATTTGATGTCCACACCGCGCCCGGCCATGTTGGTGGCAATGGTCACCGCCCCAAATGCGCCCGCCCGGGCAATAATCAAGGACTCTTCATCGTGCTTGCGAGCATTCAAAACCTGATGCGGCACACCGCCCTGTAACACTTTGATCAGGCGGGGACGGTCTTCTTCTTTCAGATTGAGCAGATTCAATAACCGCTCGACATTTTCAGGGTCTTCCGGGTTGATCGAAGTCATCCCCACCGAACGGGCAAAGTTGCGCAGTTCGGCCGTGTTCAGGTCGGGCAACGGTTTGTATAAAAACTGCAATTCGGGTATGGCCACTTCACTTTCCTGACGGTTGTGCTTGCGCAGCCAGGCATCCCGAATCAGCAGCGCCTGCATTAAGCGGCGCAGCAATTCCGGCTGCAATCGTAAGGAAAGCCGTTCGGAATGCTCCACCGAGGTGGTGCCGACCAGTTGCGGCCGGCCGCGCACATGATAATGGACAATCTCCTGCACAATGGCACGGATTTTTGCCTCTTCGGTGCGGTAGATCACATCCGGGTAGTCTTTACGCTTCCAGAAAACCGGCGCTTTGAGCGGATCATCGCGACGGGCATAATAGGTGAATTTGTAACCGAACTCGTCCTTGGCCTGCACTTCCATCAGGATCGGGTTGGGCTGAATCGCCTTGTATTCCAGATTGGTGGGGATGGGCAGCACTTCCAGTTTGTAAATTTTGGCAAATTCCTCCGCCTCGGTCAGGGCGGTACCGGTCATGCCGGCCAGTTTTTCATACATGCGGAAGTAATTTTGAATGGTGATGGTGGCGTAGGTGATATTTTCCGGCTCGACCTTGACACCTTCTTTGGCTTCCACCGCCTGATGCAGCCCTTCAGACCAGCGCCGCCCGGGCATCAGCCGTCCGGTAAACTCGTCAATGATGATCACCTTACCGCCCTGCACCAGATAATCCTTGTTGCGCTTGAAGAGAAACTGCGCTTTAAGCGCCTGTTCCAGATAGCCCAACAGGCGCGCCTGTTCGGGATTAATATCCTCCGGACGTTCGGGGTCAACCAGCGGCATATCCAGCAATTCTTCCACATGCGCCATACCTACTTCGGTGAGGGTGACAGTGCGGTCGCGCTCGTTGATTTCGTAGTCTTCCTCGCGCAGGGCGCGCACCACCTGCGCCATTTTGATGTACCATTCGGCCTCATCGGCTGCCGGCCCGGAAATGATCAGCGGCGTGCGCGCCTCATCAATCAGAATGTTATCCACCTCGTCCACAATTGCATAATAGTGTCCGCGTTGAGAGCGTTCCTCCAGCCGGTAGGCAAGGTTGTCGCGCAGATAATCAAAACCAAACTCGCTGTTGGTGCCGTAGGTAATATCGGCGCGATAGGCCTCAGCCCGATCCACCATACGCAGTTGATGTTGATCCTCAAACGGCGAGGTCTTTTCCAAATCCACCAAAAAGGCTTTGCGCCCGTTTTCGGTGCGGCTGGCCATCTGCAACACGCCCACTTTCAGCCCCAAAAAGTCATAAATCGGCCCCATCCAGCGCGCATCACGGCGGGCAAGATAATCATTCACCGTGACCAGATGCACCCCCCGCCCGGTCAACGCATTCAGGTACAACGGCAGCGTAGCCACCAGCGTCTTGCCTTCACCGGTGCGCATTTCGGCAATTTTGCCCTCGTGCAGTACCATCCCGCCAATTAATTGCACCTCATAGTGGCGCAAGCCGATGGTGCGTTTGCTGGCTTCGCGCACGGCGGCAAACGCCTGCGGTAAAAGTTCATCCAGCGCCACCTTTTCGGCCTGCCGGCGTTCGGCTTCGTTTTCTATACCTTCGGTTGCCTGCCGGATGTAGGCACGGAACTCATCCGTCTTGGCTCTCAGGGCATCATCCGATAATTTTTCATATTCGGCTTCCAGCGCGTTGATCTGCTCAGCCCGCACTGCCAGCCGCTGAATTTCTCTTTTATTGGGGTCAACGCCCAAGATATTGACAATCTTCTTGAACATATACAATCACCTCTCTGCGGGTGGATTATAGCATAGACAACCCCCGTAAAAAAAGGCGCGGGTCAAATGAACCTTTCTTAATGTGGGTTTGGGATAAGCACAAACCGCGGTGAGCAGCAAAACAGACCCCCTCCTGCGCCTCCCCCAATATCGCTTCTGCGATATTGGGGGAGGCGCAGGAGGGGGCAAAATTCTGAAATCGGATGCAAAAAG
>NZ_DAOUBL010000064.1:0-6569 GCF_034432615.1 Bellilinea sp.
GTGATTTTGAAAACTCCCCCCGCGGTAAACCCAGTCAATGCTGGCGCCGTTGCGGCGGATGCCCTCTTGCAATACCGTGCGAATGGCGTTCAGCAGGCGGGCGGCATCTTCGCGGCTGAGCAAATGGGAAGGGGTGAGCGGGTGCAGGCGGGCGAGATGGAGGGCCTCATCCGCATAGATATTACCCAAACCGGCGATGAAGGATTGATCGAGCAGGAGAGGCTTTAACTGGCGTTGAACACGGGTCAGGCGGTGATGAAAGGTTTGGGCATCGAGGCTTTCATCCAGCGGTTCCGGGCCCAAGCCGTTCAGAACGGTCTGTGGGTCATCGGTCAGCCAGAGGCGCCCGAACTTGCGGGTGTCATTGAAGGCCAGCCGCCAGCCATCGGCGAGGTGGAAAATCAGCCGGTCGTGCGGCTGGGGCGGGAGGGGGCTGCCGGTTTCGTCTGCGGCGGGCTCAAGCCGCAGGTCGCCGCTCATGCGCAGGTGGATGAGCAGGCTGCCCTGATCGAGATGAATGAGGATGAATTTACCGCGCCGGCTCAGGCGTTGGATGGTCTGGCCGCGGATTTTTTGCAGAAAAATCGGCGGGGGTGGTTCGGCAAGGCTGCGCTGCCAGCGGATTTCGGCTTCCTGAATGACACGCCCCACTAACGGCGGGCTGCCCCGCCCGCCGTTTTGAAGGGCGCGTACAATCGTTTCTACCTCAGGCAGTTCCGGCATTGGCCATCGAACAGGTTGGGGAAAAGGCGGGCTATTCGTTGAACATCTCACCCACGCTGCGGCCTTCGTTGGCGCGGTGGATGACTTCCCCCAGCAGGGGGGCAATCGAAAGTACTTTCAGCCGCTCACCGAACAGGGCGGCTTTTTCGTGAGGGATGGGGATGGTGTTGGTGGTCACAAATTGAGTGACCGGCAGGGCGGCCAGCCGCTGTGCGGCATCGCGGGAAAAGACGGCGTGGACGAAGGAAATGTAGACATTGCGTGCACCGTTTTCCTTGACCAGATTGACCGCCTGAGCGATGGAGCCGCCGGTGTCAATTTCATCATCCACCAGAATCACATCGCGGTCGTACACATCCCCGATCAGCGTCAGGGCTTCGGCTTTGGCGTTGTTGGCCAGCCGCCGTTTTTCGATGAAGGCCAGCGGCAGTTGCAGTTTGGCGGCGTAGTTGCGGGCCTTTTTGGCAAAACCCAGATCGGCAGTAACCACCACCGGCGAGTGCAGACGGTTGAGGATGCCTTTGAAATAATCGGTCAGCATGTGAAAAGCGGTCAGCACATCGCCGGGGATGGAGAAGAAGCCCTGAATCTGCCCGGCGTGCAGGTCCATGGTGATGTAGCGGTCGGCACCGGCGATTTCGATCATGTCGGCCACCAGCCGGGCAGTGATGGGCACGCGCGGCTGGTCTTTCTTGTCCGAGCGGGCATAGCACAGGTACGGCACCACCGCCGTAATGCGCGCTGCCGAATCCAACCGCAGGGTTTGCAGCAGGATGAGCAGTTCCATCAGGTTGCGGTGAACGGGCGCGGAGGTGGTCTGAATCACATAACAATCCTGCCCGCGCACGCTGCCGTGCAGTTTGACGAACAGGTTTTCGTTGGGGAATTCAATCACATCCCGTCCGCACAGCGGCAGGTTGAGATAATCGGCAATGTCCTGAGCCAGCTGCGGGCAGGCCGTACCCGCATACAGGCGAATATCGCCATACATCATTCGTTCATGGCGGGAATGATTGTGAGTGGGCATGTTCTCTTCTCTATCCTAGTATACACTAGACGCGGCTGGAATACCACTCCGAACGGAGGATACTCATCACCAGCACGTCTATATAGCGGCCGTTTTTATAGACATCCTGCCGCAGGCGGCCTTCTTCCACAAAGCCGACCTTCTGGTAGGCCCGAATGCCGCGCGGATTGGTTTCGTAGACATGCAGATAGACCTTATTCAGGTTGAGGAAGTCAAAAGCGTAGCCGACCATCACCCGCAGGGCTTCACTGCCGTAGCCGCGGTTCCAGTACTGTTTTTCGCCGATGAACAGGCCCACTTCGGCGTTGCGGGCGCGCCATTCAAAGTTCATCAGGCCGATGTTGCCGATGGGCAGCCACTCGCCGCCGATTTCGATTTCAATCGCCAGCGGGCGTTCCTCTTTGGGGCGTTTCAATACGCCGTTGTACCATTCCTCTTCCTCATCCAGCGACATAGGCGCAAACAACAGCAGGTTTTCGCGCACTTCCGGGTCGTTCAGCCAGCGGACGAAGCGAGGCAGATCGTCTTTTTCGATGGGGCGCAGGCGCAATCCGTTGCCGTAGATCATCTTTTGTTCCTATGGGTGCAGGCGGTTCGGGCCGCGGAAGAGGAAGACGGCCTCGCGGATGTTGGGCAGGTTGAGCATGACCATCAGCAGGCGCGAAAGCCCCAGCCCAAACCCGCCGTGCGGCGGACAACCGTAGCGGAAGAAGTCCAGATAAAACTGGATGGACTGGGTGGAAAGCCCTTTTTCAATCGCCTGCTGGCGCAGGATCTCGTAGCGGTGTTCGCGCTGGGCGCCGGTGACAATTTCGGTGCCGTTGGCGATCAGGTCGAAGGACTTGGTCAGGTGGGGCTGATCAGCGTGGCGCATGTGATAGAAGGGACGCACGCTAATCGGCCAGTCAATCAGGTAGAAGAAATCGTGGTCATACGTGCGCTTGATGTAATCGGCCAGGGCGCGTTCTCCGCCGGGGTCAATATCACCTTTCTTTTCGGGCGGCAGCTGGTAGCCGACTTCTTTGAGGATTTCCAGTGCTTTTTCCATAGTAATGCGCGGGAATGGGACGCTGGGGACGCGCAAATCCACGCCGAATTGCTGTTTGATTTCCTCGTCGTGGGCATCTTTGACGCGCTGATAGACATACTGGAGCATGTTTTCCAGAAAGCGCATCACATCCTCGTGCGATTCGATGTAGGAAATTTCCATGTCAATGCCGGTGAATTCGGTCATGTGGCGCGAGGTGAAGGACGGGTCGGCGCGAAAAACCGGCCCGATTTCAAAGACCCGCTCAAACCCGGCTGCCATGGCCATCTGCTTGTAAAACTGGGGCGACTGTGCCAGATAGGCCTTGGTCTCGAAGTACTGCACCTCGAACAGCTCGGCGCCTGATTCGCTGGGTGAGCCCATCAACTTGGGCGAGTGGATTTCGATGAAATCGTGCTTCAGCCAGTATTCGCGGAAAGCGGCCTCGGCGGTGGTCTGCACCTTGAAGAGCAGGGTGACCGGCGGGCGGCGCATGTCCAGAAAACGCCAATCGAGGCGGTAATCAATGGAGGGCAGGGCTTCGGCGGTCGGGTCGAGCGGGATGGGGGATTCGGCCGGGCCGATCACCTCGTAGGTTTCCAGTTGAATTTCCAGCCCGCCCAGTTTGACAATCGGGTTTTCGATGACCGTGCCGGTCACGGATACGACGCTTTCGGTGGCGGTGGCGGAAATTTTCTCGGCCAGAGCCGGGTCGTTGGCCTTCCAGAAGGCCACCTGCACCAGACCGCTCAGATCGCGCAGGATGAGGAACTGCATCTTCTTTTGATCGCGCAGGGTTTGTAAAAAGCCCTCCACTTTAACTTTTTCGCCAATGTGCTGGCGCAGGTCGGCAATTTTGGTTCTTTCCATGATCTTCTTTCTCCTCGCTTTGGGATGGGATGTTAAGAGGTCAACAGCGCGGATGAGCCGCGCTGGAACGATTGCGGAAGGTCTGCTTCATCTAATAAATCGTGAAGTGCCTGATAAGGTGAGATGCGGCGCGCCTGCAAGTCCCCCAGAATCTGCTGGTAACGGCCGTCCGGCAGGCTGCTGCGCCAGCGCCGCAGCAAGGCGGCTTGCAATAATTCTTCCAGCTGGGTTTGCAGGCGGCTGCGGTCGCGCGCCTGCCAGCCGCCGCTCTGACGCAGGTAGTCGGCGTGGGCGCGGATGTGCTTCATCAGTTCGGCAATGCCTTCGTTCTGGGTGGCAATGGTGGCCACCAAAGGCGGACGCCAGACCGGCGGCTCGTTTTCGGCGGGGGCTTCGCGCCGTGGGCTGCCCAGTTCCAGCATGGCGCGCAGGCTGCGCAGGGTGTTTTCGGCGCCGGGCAGGTCGGCCTTGTTCAACACCAGAATATCGGCAATTTCCAGAATACCGGCTTTGATGGCCTGAATGTCATCGCCCATGCCGGGCGCTTCAACCACGATGATGGTGTGCGCCAGCCGGGCAATTTCTACTTCGGACTGGCCGGCGCCGACCGTTTCGATCAGGATGACATCGAAGCCGGCCGCGTCGAGGGCCTGAACGACGGCGGGGGTGGTGCGCGCCAGCCCGCCCAGCGCGCCGCGTGAGGCCATCGAGCGAATGAACACACCCGGGTCGCCGCTCAAGTCGCGCATGCGCACGCGGTCTCCCAGCAAGGCCCCGCCGGTGAAGGGTGAGGAAGGGTCGACTGCCACAATTGCCACCGTGCGCGGCGGGCTGCCATCCGCCGGTTGGCGGAAGGCGCGCGCCAGCCGGTTGACCAGCGAGGACTTGCCCGCGCCCGGCGAACCGGTGATGCCGATCCAGTGGGCACGCCCGCTGTGCGGAAAGAGACGGTCGAGGGCGGCCTCGCCCTGCGGGTCCTCGTTCTCGATCAGCGTGAGCAGGCGGGCCAGCGCAAGGCGGCTGCCGGCAAGCACTTCCTCGGCCAGTGTGGTCATCCCCACTTCCAGTCTGCCTCAGGCCTGATATTCCTGTAAGATGGCGGCGCGCAGGTCTTCGACCACTTTTTGGGTGGAGGTGCCAGGGCCGTAGACGGCGCGCACGCCCATTCCCAGCAGGGCGGGGATGTCCTGTTCGGGGATGATGCCGCCGACAAAGACATGCACATGGCCCTGCCCGTTGGCGCGCAGCAGTTCCAGCACGCGCGGCACCAGCGCCATGTGCGCCCCGGAGAGGATGGAAAGCCCGACGGCGTCCACATCTTCCTGCAGGGCGGCCTCGGCAATCATCTCCGGCGTCTGGCGCAGGCCGGTGTAGATCACCTCCATGCCGGCGTCGCGCAGGGCGCGGGCAATCACTTTTGCGCCGCGGTCGTGGCCGTCCAGACCGGGTTTGGCAATCAGTACGCGGATTTTGCGTTCGGTCATTCGGTTTTGCCTCAGGGTGAAGTTGTTTCAATTATACCGCGTCCTGTGGTCAGACAATATCCACCTTTTTTAATATGAGGGCGGGCTTTTTCAAAGTCTCACAAGATGTCAGCCAATCATCTCATTTTCCCCCTGCGGCTTTGCGTCTTTGGGTTTAGTGGCTTGCGTCCCGCGAATACCTTTTTGAATGCGGTGCTTGACGCAAAGATACCAGGGCACAACGATAGATTTTCATTGCAGCGCGGGAGGTGACCGCCTGCCCTTTACCAAACGCGCTGCGGGGCATGAGGGTTTGTCAGGTTGAGGGAATTTCCGGTTGCGAACTCAGTGAGTCATCCAGCAGGTCATCGGTGATTCCCTCGCCGGGCATCAGGAAGTATTCGGGGTTTTTCCACATGAAGATAACCGCTTCGGCGCGGCTTCTCACGCCAATTTTCTGGTAAATGGTGGTGATATAGTTTTTGACCGTACCGGCCTGAAGGCCCAGTTGTTCGGAGATTTGGGTGTTATCGTGACCCAAGGCGATCAGCGACAGCACCTGCCGTTCCCGATTGCTCAGAGCGGGTGTCAGCGGGCGCTCGCGCAGAAAAGTTTCCAGGATGTCCGGCAGGGAGGTGAAATCGGCGCCGCCCTCCACTAACCGCTGAAGGGCCAGAGCCAGTTTATCCAGATCGCTTTCTAACGGTATCCAGGCGTGAATGGTCATACGCTGAATGGCGCGAACCACCAGCGGCAGGCTGCTGTGCGGGGCAATCAGTAGAATCTTTGTAGTGGTCGGGAAAGAGGGACTGGAGTTGCCGGAAGTCCATTCAGCCAGTCGTGCTGCATCCACAACCAGCACATCCGGCTGTCTTTCCTGCCATTCTCCACCAGGAGAGCCATCCTCTCCAAAAATATCGTAATCGGCGGAAGTGAGTTCTTCCCTGAAAAACGCAATCAATCCTTTTTTGAGGAGCGGAACGGAAACGGCGATGCAGACCAATGGGGGGGAGTGGTTCGCCATTTGATCCTATGGAAAGAAAACGGTTTGAAAGGACATAACCAATATTTTTATGATAAGGGGAAAAATCGAATTGGTCAATAGGGGTCAAAGTCATGCTAGGGGGTGTGACTGGCGGTACTTTCCAATTCCTGTTTGATTTGCTATGATGGCTTTGTTGAAAAAAAAAACTGAAACAGAGAGTACGATATGTACCGGAAACCCTATTTTGTTTTGATTACGCTGTTGGGGCTGGCAGCAGGTTTCATCTTGCTGGTGGTGCAAACATCGGGTGAGGTAAAAGGTGAACCGGCAGCGCCGACGGCTTTCCCAACGGCTGTGGAAGAAGTGATCCAGGCCGCGCCAGGTGTTACACCGGCCGTAGCCGCAGAAGTCGCAATGAGCGCGGCGCAGGTGCGCGAGGCCCTGCTTGAGCGGGCAAAGCAAAACCTTTTCAAA
>NZ_DAOUBL010000065.1:0-4311 GCF_034432615.1 Bellilinea sp.
GGTTCAACCCCAACAGCGCGTTGACCTTTTGCTCATGGTCGCCCTGCTTTTGATGGGAAAAAACAAATCCGCTGACCGCATCCTCCACAATCTCCGCATGTCCACCGCTGGCCGAAACCACTACCGGGCAGCCGGCTGACATTGCCTCCAGCACGGCAAAGGGATAGTTTTCAAAAAGCGATGGCAGGATCATTCCCCGCACCAGACGAAGGGTTCGCTGTACTTCCGCCGGCGGCTGCTTACCGCGCCACTGCAGCAGCCCGCGTTCGATGAAAGGGCGGTAACGGGTGTGCAGCATTTCACTCATCCAGCGTTGATGTAGTTCGTCGTACCAATCTCCACCCAGCAGGATAAGCGGCTCATCCAGCCCCTGCTGCCACAACCGCTCAAAGGTTTTCAGGAGGGGTTCAATTCCTTTGCGGCGTTCTATTTTCGCCGTGAACAAAAAACCGCGCCGTTCACCGGCTGAAAGCCCGGCGGCGAAAGGATTGGCTTCTTCGTAAGGATACGGCACCACGCTGCTAAATGTGGCGCTGGCGGGCAAATCGTTCTCAACTTCGCGGCGCAGGGCAGCGCTGGGAAAAACGACCCAATCGGCGGCCAGATAGGAAAACCGCTCCATCTCCCCAATCCACCAACCGGGAAAGCGATACTCAGCCAGGCCGTCATAACGGTAACAAAGATACAGGGGTGTGTGGCCGGTGACCAGCAGCGGCAGTTGAGAGAACCCCGCTTCACCCAGCCAGCGACGCTGCAAAATAAAGTAAGGCAGCCCCAGATAATCCTGCGACTCCAGCACATCCGGAACACCCTCCCGCCGCAGAAATGACCCCAGCACTTCGGCTGCATCCAGGCTCCAGCGGGCAAATTCGCCCAGGGCTGCGCTGTGCGCCGCCTGATTGCGTCCAAAACGTACCACCCGCACGCCTTCGGCAATCTCCTCGCTGAGCGTGCCGTCCGGCAGCGCCTCGCTGGCGGCAAACACGGTCAGGGTATGCCCGCACTGCGCCAGCATTTGAGCGGTATGAAAGGCATAGGCGGCAATCCCGCCCCCATAGTCCGGCGGGTATTCTCCGGTCAGCAGCCAGATGTGCATGGTTTTCCAGCCTCCCCGTGCGGTGATTTCCCCCAATTATACTCGATTGCAGCCGTTGGATCAGCCCGGCATCTCGTAAAAGAGGGGGGTTGTGAAGCCGTATTTGCTCTGCAGGTATTCGAATTCGCGCTCCTGATCAATGCCGTTGCGGCGCAGCATCTGGTAATAGGCGCCGCTTTCGCCCAGCACCGGTTTGAGATGGCGCGCCACCACTTCATCCACCACGGCGGCGCGCCAGCCTTCGCGCATCCCAATCGCCGCCAGGGCTGCATCCGCCCCCCAGCCGCTGATGCTTTCGGCAAACACTTCCCTGACCCACGGGAATATGCGGCGGGCATAGACCGGCATCATGATTTCCACGCCGTTGACCCGCCGCCAGCCGCCGCGCCCGGAATTAAAGAACACCGGATAGGCGCAAAAGGAATCCGCCGAAAGGCTGGCTTGCGCCATTTCCCAGTCGTTTTGTTGGGTGATTTCAAACAAGCGCTGGATGCCGCCTTCGGGAAACTGCACGTCGTCATCCAGCAAGAGGATGTACTCGTAAGGGTCCAGGATGTGCGGGTATTCGGTCAGCAGGCTGTAAAAGGCGGTGAACTTGCTGCCGGGCAGCCGACCGCTCTGGCGGAATTCCACATCGCAGGGAATTTTACCGGCATAAGTGGCGTCGTAGTGGTTGATGATCAGGTCCCAGTTTTCGCTGCCCTGCTTCCACCAACCGCCCCACACCGCCCCCGACCCGCACTGCAGAAAAACGGCCCAGCGCCGCGGCTGAAGGCGGCGGTCGGCCAACGGCAGGGTATGGGTTAGAGAACGAAACATTAATTGCACTTCCAACAGGGTGTTATTGTACCATCCTTACAAAAAAAAGATCTCCCCCCTGGCGATAGTAGTGGGTTAGCAGAATTCCAACAGCCCGAAGCGGGTCAACAGGAAGATTCGCCGCAGATCCAGTGTCACAGATGTTATTCCTAATGAGACTTCTTGTCTGAGGCTCATTTCAGCCTTGCTGATGGAAATCCGTTCAGAATGGCAGATTGTGCGCTGCAAGATGAATATAATGTTAAAGAACTGTGGTTAATTCTGGCTCAATTTTACAGAAAAAGGGTTGCATAATCTTGATATTCTCTCAAAAAAATCATATCATCTCATTTTTTTTTGCAAGAATCGGTAAATAGACACATTAAGTTGACGATGAAAATGATGAGCGCTTATCAGGAATTTAGAATTCACATAACGTCGGACCAGATTTTCCTCTTCATCCTGTTGTGTAACTGCACTTGTCCATGTTTTTGAGGAAGGATAGATTCGAAATTTAGATAAATACTCGTTGATGAAGTATAAACGATAGCGTTGTGAAAGTCTAAACCAGTAGTCGTAATCCATGACATAGCGAAGACTCTCATCAAAGAAACCCACAGTTTCCAATACTTCTCGACGCCAGAAGGTTGATGGCTGGGGTATATAATTTACTACCCCTAAAAGTGAGGGATGATGAAACCTTAGCAAAATGTGTTTATAAAATGAGACAAAAGAGAATACCTCTTTTTCGTACTCATTTATGATTTTACACTTACCTGTCACCCACATTGCTTCCGGATGTGAAGCAAAAAAATTTCCCACTTTCAACAAAGCACTTGGTTCATATTGATCATCTGAATTGATAAACCCAATGATTTCTCCACTACAAATTCTTAACCCCTTATTGATAGCACTGGACTGTCCTTGATCAGGCTCGCTCCGCCATTTTATATCTTTCGAATATTTTTTTAGAATCTCTTGAGTTCCATCATTCGAGCCGCCATCGAATACTAAATATTCAAGATCAGGATAATTTTGATTGAGCACAGATAAAATTGTTTTTTCAATAAATTCAGCTTGGTTTAACGTCGGAGTAATTATAGAAATTTTTGGCAGGGTTTTATTGTTTTCCATCATCAGCAAAGCAGCCTTTATGTTTTTAAGATGAATTCAATGAGATTTTATGAATTTCCAGAAATCAATGGGTCTTAAGAAGAACGCAACCAAGTTTACTTAAGGATTTCTTTTGGAGGAAGTTTACTCATGATATTCTGCAATGTCAATAATTTTGGTTAAGCAATATGTCATCACTTCTTGATTACCACTTCAATGATCAGCGATAGCCGGAATTCAAAAAAGCGATCCCGGTCATTACCCTTCTATATCTGAGGCATGAACCTAAGGAAATTACAAAAATGCAGATCATAAGCATCCCGATTATTAAAAAATAACATACTTACTAATTGTGGAGCATTAATATCTCAATCCATTTTTTCCTTTTGGCTTGGGTCTTCTTGATTCATCACCATAGAAAGCAAGCCGATTCGTAAATCAGAGAGTTGATTGGCAATCAGTCCAAGAACCAATAAAAGTACCCCCGTTATGGCCAAGAGTAACGTCCCCACGCTAACACCCCGACCTGCAATTAATATCGGAATTCCCCAAATCAAAGAAAATCCGATAAATAACAACGAAAGCGGAAGAAAGATACGCAGAGGATTGAACATCAAAACAATATTCAAAATTTCCAGTAAGGTTTCCAAAGCCGTTGAAGTACTTATCGTGCTTCTGCCTGCCTTACGGGGTTTTATGGTAATCGGATATTCCAAAACCAAATGCCGTTGGTTAATAAACACCAATGTGATGACATCACTGAAAGCCATTGAGTTAGGGCAAATATGAATATATTTCTGAGCCAACTCTGTACGATACAATTTCATGCCGGAGTTCAAATCATGGATTTCCAGTGGCATTAAAAATTTAGTAAATTGCCGAATAAATGCCTTACCCAATTCCCGGTAAAAACCGGAATTTTGTTTGCTTTTCCGCCACCCTACAACCAAATCCGCATCTTTTTCTACGGCAAACTCAAAAAGCGACTCAACATCTTGTAGATTATGCTGTCCGTCGCCATCAATCGTAATCGCAAAAGGTGTCTTGACATGTGATAGCCCGGTTTTCAACGCTCCCCCGTAACCCCGATTAACTTTGTGATTAATTATGGTCACATTTTCTTCATTTTCAAAAGTTCTTAAGAGTTGTGGTGTCCTATCTGTAGATCCATCATTTACCAATATTACTTGCCATTGATGATTTTGACTAAAGTCAATCAACTCCGGGATGATTATGCAACCCTTTTTCTGTAAAATTGAGTCAGAAGTAACCACAGTTCTTTAACATTCGTTCGGCTTGGCAGC
>NZ_DAOUBL010000066.1:0-2035 GCF_034432615.1 Bellilinea sp.
GTGCGCCGGGGTGATCAGATGGGCAGCGTGAGAAATGCGCAGCCGTTCCGGGTTGGCCGCCACACCGGCAGCCTGCAACATTTCCACTTCATTGACAAAGGTGACCGGGTTGATGACCATGCCGTTGCCCATCACCCCAATGGTGTGTGGATGAATGATACCGGAAGGAATCAGGTGCAGCTTAAAGGTGCGGCTGCCCACCGTCACCGTATGACCGGCATTGTCGCCGCCGTTGAAGCGCGCCACAACATCGGCTTTTGCAGCCAGCAAATCCACAATCCGCCCTTTACCCTCATCCCCCCCATTGTGTGCCGATGACAATTTCTAATGGCATACCCGATTCCCTCCGCAGGAAGTGAACCCATGAATGGTTTGTTCCAAAACGATTATACTGCGTTCACCGACACGTTTTTAGTGACAGTTATCCTGACCTGCGCTTTGGAATCGCTGAAATTTTAATAAAAATTACCTCAGTTCGGGATAAATCCTCTTCCTATTCCTTTGAGGATGTTTGACCCCCACCTGCACCTCCCCCTAAATCGCTGGGGCGATTTAGGGGGAGGCGGGAGGGGGTCATTGCTTTACTTGCCGGATCTTGAACATATCCCGAACTCACGTTAAAAATTGATAATTTGTGGGATAATTAGAGGTTGTTACTTCCTGCAAACCTGAACCAGTCTGATGAACAACACCTCACCCCCAACAGAAGAATTTTCCACCCCCCTCAATGCCCTCTCCCAACAAATTGACCAGCGGCGGCGCTGGCTGTATCTGATTGCCGCCTTTCCCGGTTTCCTCTCGGTTGTGTTGATCTGGCTGCAAAAACACGACCAGGAAGTTTTTATCCGCTTTACCTACCCATTTCTGGCAGCCGCTCTGGCATTCTGGTGCATCGGCTTGTTGTGGAAGCGCATTCCCCTCAACCTGATTGAGCGCTCGGTGTTGATTACCACCACACTTTTCTTTTTTTCCAAGTACATTTACTTTCTCTACTTCCACCCCAGTTTGTTCGAACAATGGCAGGAAATTGAAGCCGTTTTCTGGACGTTTGCCTTCTCATTTATTTTGAGTTATATCGTCTTTCCGCGCGGCAGGGCGTTACAGTTTAACCTGCTCTTTTTGGGCATGGTGTTTGTGGGCGGGGCATTGCGCTTTGCCGAATTGGGAAACAATTACACCCTTGAGCTGATTCGGCTGGAAACGCGCATCGCCGGCATCCTCTTTCTGGTCTTTTTACTGGCCAAGGCAAAAGATGACCTGAACCGCTCGCTGGCCGAAGCCAACCGCATTCAGGAGATTGCCTACACCGATTCGCTCACCCTGCTGCCCAACCGGCGCGGCATGACCGCCCTGCTGGAAGAACACCTTGCCCGCCGGCGGCGGTTTGCGGTCATCCTCGCCGATGTCGATTTTTTCAAGCGCATCAACGATACCTTTGGCCACGAAACCGGCGATAAAATTTTGCGCCAGGTGGGTGAATGTCTGCACTACCAGCTGCGCGCCAGCGACGTGATCGGCCGCTGGGGCGGAGAGGAATTCCTCATCCTCGCGCTGGAGGAGGATCAGAAACGCGCCCTGTATCTGGCAAACCGGCTGCGCGAGACGGTTGAATCATACGAATTCACCGACAGCCTGCCGATTACCATGTCTTTTGGCGTAGCGCTCAGCCGCGACCGCGATACGGTCAAGTCGCTGCTTCAGCGCGCCGATCAGGCAATGTACCGCGCCAAAAACAACGGGCGCAATCGGGTGGAATGGGAAATTTCCGATTAAATGATATAATCGAAACGCGTATGAATGCTGTTTTTCGCCGCCGCTGGTTGACCGCAAGCCTGCTGCTGGGTGGGCTGATATTTCTGCTCAGCCTGAGCCTGATTCAGCCCTCCGCCTCTCAGGCGCAGGTGTTGTACTTTACGCCAACCCCCAACGAAAACGGACAGATTTTTTACACCGTCAAAGAAGGCGATACCTGCATCAGCGTTTCGCTGCTCAATCAGGTTTCGCTGGATGACCTGCGCCGCCTCAACAATCTGGA
>NZ_DAOUBL010000067.1:0-2410 GCF_034432615.1 Bellilinea sp.
TAAGGCGGCTGCCAGCAGTCGCCTCACCTGTTGAACAAGAACATACTTTCTTCGCTCAACCTGAACCGATTGCTGCCAGTCAAACTGAATCAGTTTCTCTAAATAACCCTGCTGTACACAACCTTCCAGGCTGAAGATTGCCACCTCCGGCTTTAATAGACCCGCAATCAATAAATCCCGGCTGAATTCCTGCCAGTCCAGCGGACGGGTATCTGCAACTCCTTCCAAATCCACACCACCGCCAGTGCTGCCAATTGCAATATTTTGAGCATCTTTGCCGTAACTGAGCAGCAGTGCATCTCCCCATGGTCGGCTGAAGCTGGAATACAGCATGAGAACCTCACGGTCAACCTCTAAATCCAGAACCCCCAGCCAGCGCTGTAAAACGAATGAGCGGCTTCTGCGCTCTTCCAGTATCAGCGGCAGCTGATAAGCCTCCACCTCATAACCATCGTTGTGAATCTGCTCAACCAGCTGGCGGTAGAGCAATCGGGCACTGGCAAATCGTTTTTTGCGATGACTCGCCGTAGAGAAAATAAACCGCAAAGCCGGCATTACCCCCTCTTTCAATGCGGTGATCAATCGAAAATCCGGTTCGATATCCAGCCCAATACGGAGCCATTTCAAGTGTTCATTTTGACTCCAGGCCTGAAAATCCTGGTAGCGCTGTACCGCCAGGGGAGCATTATCCAGATTGAACCAGTAACCCTCTTCCTCCGGGAGCAGCAGCCACGCCGTTACCGGTATGCCAGCCTCATTGAGCCGCCGCACAACCGCTGCCCTCTCAGTCGAAAAATCCCGAATGGCGAGCGCAACGCCGGCGTCCAATTTCTGCAAGGTAGCAATAACCTGCCCTGATTCAAAAAGGACTTCAAGTTGAGCTGCTTCCAGTTCACAAAAGAAGGTCATGTGTGGAGGCATACGGCATTGCTCCTGATCATCATCCTTCGGTTCGTAATTTCGCCAGTGCAATGGCGCCCATAACCCCAGCCCGGTTACCCAATGCAGGGGGAACAATATATTCATCAATGTTTTCCAGGATTTGCGAAGCGAAGATATAACGATTGAGGTATTGCTGAACTTTAAGCCGAATCATGGGGAAAAGGTGAGTTTGCTGCATTACCCCTCCTCCCAGAATAATCCGTTGAGGGGAAACGACACAGATGAAATCATTCAGCGCCAAAGCAATGTACTCGGCTTCCAATTCCCAAACCGGGTGATAAGGCGGGACACCTTCAGCCGGCTTTCCCAGCCGGGCTTGCAAAGCCGGTCCGCTGGCTAATCCCTCAAAACAATCACCGTGGAAAGGACAAATCCCCACAAATGGATCTGCCTTTTGATCATGCAGCAAACGAATATGCCCCATCTCGGGGTGAACCAAACCATGATACGGCTGTCCATTGATGATTAAGCCACCGCCAATTCCGGTGCCAATCGTAATGTAGATGTAGTCCTTCAACCCTTTGGCTGCCCCCCATGTACCTTCTCCGAGGGCTGCAGCGTTGACATCCGTATCGAGAAACACAGGCACTCCTGTGGCGTCTTGCAGGGTTTGAAGGACGGGTGCAAAAGACCAGCCCGGTTTTGGGGTAGTTGTGATTTTCCCAAAATTCGGAGAAGCAGGGTTGAGATCAAGAGGCCCAAACGAGCCGACTCCGATTCCCGCCAGCCGGGCGTTATTTTTGACCATGTACTGGCGGAAGAAGTCAACTGTTTTCGCCAGAGTTTCTTTCGGTTCAGTCGTCGGAAAACGCACTTCTGCGCGGATATCCTCTGGCGATGTTCCGATTGCACAAACAAACTTAGTTCCACCGGCTTCAACACCACCATAGAGTTCCATGACTGACCTCCTGTTGATAATTTTTTATTTTCTCTGGGTATTTTAATAATATCACAAACCACCCCTCATTTTTAATGTGGAAATCGAATGAACGGGGTATAATCCAGCCAGGATTTTCCAGACATCTCCAATCATTCTTCAAGGTTTGAGAAAATCCGCTCCGTATGGATTAATTCGTTTTTTTGTTGATATGACCTGAGAATTTAGCGAAAAAGAGGTTTGTCATCATGGATATTTTTGAAAAATGTCGAGAATTTACTGCGGCCAAAGAAGCCATTGCACAGGGTATCTATCCTTATTTTATTCCCCTGGATGAAAATGAAGGCACAGAAGTCATTTTTCACGGACACCGCCTGATCATGTGCGGTTCAAACAACTATCTCGGTCTCACCACAGACCCGCGGGTCAAGCAAGCCGCGTGCGATGCGCTGGAACGTTACGGTACCAGCTGCACAGGTTCCCGCTTCCTGAATGGCACCCTGGCACTCCATGAGCAATTGGAGCACGAACTGGCTGAGTGGGTGGGCAAAGAAGCGGCGCTGGTCTTTTCAACCGGTATGCAGGCAAACC
>NZ_DAOUBL010000068.1:0-8452 GCF_034432615.1 Bellilinea sp.
ATATCTTCAAATGTTAAGAAAGCTCCCTGTCCACTTTTCAGCTTTAAACTGTCCAACTTTCAAGTTTAAATAACATTCCGTAACGGATGCTTGACAACCTGAATGAGATGCGGTAGGATAAGCAGAGTAATGGGGAGTAGCCTCCTCTCACAGGACGGGTTATCGTCAAAACGAAGCCAGCGGCTTCCGGTAGCCCGGGCGCATGAAAAAGCGTTTGGCAAGACCATCACGGAATGGTGATGGTCTTTTTTTATATCAAAGTTTGAATGGGAGCAACATTGCAATGAAAAACTGGTACGCAAAATCCCTGGATGAAATTGAAGCCGAACTTTCAACCGATTTAAAACACGGTCTAACTTCAGCGGAAGTCGAAAAAAGACGGGCAAAATACGGACCGAACGAACTGATTGAGCGCGGTCTGAAAAGCCCCTGGAAAATTCTATTGGAACAGTTGACCGAGATCATGGTCGTAATCCTGATCATCTCGGCGGTTATTTCAATTTTCCTTCACGAAGTCACCGATGCAATTGTGATTTTGATCATCGTGGTGCTGAACGCGCTGTTGGGCTTTACGCAGGAATACCGTGCCGAAAGGGCAATGGCTGCGCTTAAAAAGATGGCAGCACCTAAGGTCAAAGTCCACCGCGATGGTCACCTGATCGAGATTTCTTCCCGTGAATTGGTACCGGGAGATGTCATTCAGCTGGATGCGGGAGATGCTGTACCTGCTGATTGCCGCTTAATTGAAGCGATTAACCTGCGCGTTCAGGAAGCCGTGCTGACGGGTGAATCTGAGCCGGTTGAGAAAAATACCCAGGTGATCCAGGGGGAAAATATACCGGTTGGAGACCGGCGCAATATGGTTTTCATGGGAACCGTGACAACCTACGGGCGCGGTTCGGCGGTGGTGGTACAAACCGGCATGCAAACCGAACTGGGGCGGATTGCCGACATGATTCAGGGAGTGGGTCAGGAAGCCACTCCCCTGCAAAAACGGTTGGCGCAGCTGGGCAGAGGGCTGGCAGTGGCTGCGCTGGTGATTGTCGGCATCGTTTTTGGGTTGGGGGTGCTGCGTGGTGAGCCCATCCGCATCATGTTCCAGACGGCGATCAGCATGGCAGTGGCAGCAGTGCCGGAGGGGTTACCGGCGGTGGTTACCATTGCGTTGGCTCTTGGCGCTCAGCGAATGCTTCAGCGTCGGGCGCTCATCCGCAAATTGCCAGCCGTCGAAACACTGGGTTCCGTCACCACGATTTGCTCCGATAAGACCGGTACACTCACCGAAAATCGCATGACCGTTACGGTGGTTGATGTGGCCGGGAATCGGATTGATTTTCTGGAAGAGGTTCAAAATTATTCGCCAACCCTGCCCGACCGTCAAAAAATCGAACCAGTGCTGGTAGAATACCCTGCCGTTGCGCTTCTATTGGTGGGAGGGACTTTGTGCAATGATGCGGTGATCGAAGCTAATGAAAGCGCGCGGGGAGGCTTTGTTTCAGTCGGTGATCCTACCGAAGGCGCGCTGGTCATTGCCGGAGCGCGGGCAGGTTTGTGGAAAGACGAACTGGAAAAAGCTATGCCGCGCGTGGCCGAATTGCCGTTTGATTCGGAACGTAAGCGCATGACCACCGTTCACCGCCTCAATCAGAATGAACTGCCGGAAATCTTGAAAACGGCTGAGCGTGTTATCGCCGCTGAAATTCAGCAGCCGTACATTTCCATTACCAAAGGCGCTGTGGATAGCCTGTTGGAAGTGTGTAACCGCGTGTGGGTCGAAGATGGCAGCGTTCCGCTGGATGAGGAATGGCGCAGGCGGATTGAAAAAGCCAATGAAGACATGGCAATGAAGGGCATGCGGGTACTGGGCGTGGCATACCGGCTATGTCCTGCCGAACAAGTCGAGGGGTGTGATAAGCCGCAAGAACAAGCCCTGATTTTTGTTGGAATGGTGGGTATGATTGATCCTGCCCGCCCGGAAGTCAGAGATGCGGTGGCAACCGCCAAGGGTGCAGGCGTACGTCCGATTATGATCACAGGTGATCACCCGCTGACTGCGCTGCACATTGCCCGCGAACTGGGCATTACCACGCCGGATGGCGAAGCAATTACCGGCCAGCAGCTGAGTGTCATGAGCGTCGAGGAACTTAAAGAGGTGTTGGAGCATGTTTCGGTTTTTGCGCGGGTTTCTCCTGAACATAAGTTGAAAATTGTTCAGGCGCTGCAAGAAAAAGGTGAAATCGTTGCCATGACCGGGGACGGTGTCAACGATGCGCCGGCGTTGAAAAAAGCAGATATTGGCGTAGCGATGGGCATCACCGGTACAGATGTCTCCAAAGAAGCCGCCGATATGGTCTTGCTGGATGATAACTTTGCCACAATTGTGGCTGCTATTGAGGAAGGCCGGCGGATTTATGACAATATCCGCAAATTCATCAAGTATACACTGACCTCGAATGCCGGTGAAATCTGGGTGATGCTGGCCGGTCCATTCCTGGGAATGCCATTGCCGCTGACACCCATTCAAATTTTATGGGTCAACCTTGTGACGGACGGTTTGCCCGGATTGGCGTTGACGGTAGAGCCGGCTGAACCGGACACGATGAAACGCAAACCTTTTCCACCAAAGGAGAATGTCTTTTCGCGGGGAATGGCACGCGATATTTTATGGATCGGATTGTGGATGGGGTTGGTTTCACTGGCGGCTGGCTTGTGGGCTTTGAACACCGGACGGATGGAAACCTGGCAGACAATGGTGTTTACAACCCTCACCCTGGCGCAGATGGGCAATGTGCTGGCAACCCGTTCGAATCGCTTCTCGCTCTTTCAAATTGGTCTTTTTTCGAATAAATCCCTTTTGGGGGCAGTTTTGCTGACTTTCGCTTTGCAGATGGCGGTTGTGTATGTGCCTTTTTTGCAAAATGTCTTCAACACCCGTGCGTTGCCCCTCGAAGATTTGCTGGTCAGCCTCGCGTTGAGCACTCTGGTTTTTAGTGGTGTGGAAGTGTTCAAATGGGTACGCCGCAAGAGAGAAACCGTTTGACTGAAAGAATAAGACAATTTGAGCAATTGGCAATTCCCTCCGCCTGCGGGTGGAGGGAAATATTATTTTATTGGCCTGTTGTAAAGGAGCAACTTTGTAACTATTGATTTAATTAGCATTGAGGTATAGAATTTGTGCAATATAAAATATCATTTCAAACAGTAAAAAAAATTATAAAATTTTGGCTTGCATAATCCCCCGCGGTGGGGATGAAACTTACAATCAATGTAAAGTGATCAGGAGTCTATATGCCCATATCAGGTGGTGGCAGCAAAGTCGGTATTTATGTGGATGTAGCCTATATTTATAACAACGGCGGTTCTAAAATGCAGTACGATGTGTTGCGGGAATTTGCCTGCCGGGATTTTGCCGAACCGGTGCGCATGAATGCTTACGTCAGTTATGACCGTGAGCGGGCCGAATGGGATGAGGTTTACCGGAAAGGCACCCAAAATTTTCACTCAGCTTTACGGGATATGGGCTATAAAGTGATTGTCAAGGAAATCCAGTGGTTTGAGGATGAAAGCGGCAACCGATATGGCAAGGCAAATGCCGATTTAGATCTGGCGGTGGATGCGCTGCTGCAATCTGCCAAGCTGGACCGGGTGCTGTTGGCCAGCGGGGACGGCGATTTTGTTCAGGTTGTGCGCGCCTTGCAGGATAAGGGCTGTCGAGTTGAAGTGATGGCGCTGGATAATGTATCCAACAAACTGCGTCATGAAGCGGATTTCTTTATTTCCGGTTATCTCATTCCCAACTTAATCCCGGTCAACAATTACAAAACCGATCAACCCGAATGGGGTGAAATCGGTTCCCGTGTGCGGGGATGGTGTTACTGGCACAGCGAACAGGGCTATGGCTTCATGCGATACTTAAAATCCATCGCGCCCGGTCTGTGGCTGACCGATACCCGCCATCCCGAATCGCCGTATGCCACCGCATTTTTCCATGATTCCAATTTGCCCGAATCGGTGCGGCCGACCGTACTGCCCAGCCGCAGTTATATTTTCGAGATGGAGCTGGCGCGGTCTGAGCGAGGCGGGGGAATCCAGGCTATCAACATCGAATTAATCAGTAAGTTTTAGCGCCGCAGTCGAACTTAATTTTTGCCGGCTGTTGGAACATGACAGGCTGGTATAATTAAACATTGCCAATCTGAGTTAACGGATTAAGAAAACATATGCTGGAAAAAATTGAAAAGATCGAAGAGCGTTACGAAGAACTCAATCGCTTGCTGGAAGAAGTCGGAGAAGATTATCAACGCGCTGCAGAACTTGCCAAAGAGCGCTCCGACTTGGAGGAGATTGTCGAAAAAGGGCGCGAATACCGGCAGGTGCTGAAACGCATCGAAGAAGCCCGTCAGTTAGTGGATGGTGATGATGAGGAACTCAGCCTGCTTGCCCGGCAGGATTTAGAAGAACTGCAACCACGCCAGGAAGCGCTGGAACGGGAGATCAAGTCACTTTTACTTCCCAAAGATAAACGTGATGAGCGCAATGTCATCATGGAAATTCGTGCTGGAACGGGCGGAGAAGAAGCCGCCCTGTTTGCGGCGGATTTGTTCCGCATGTACAGCCGCTACGCCGAGCGGCGTAACTGGTCGGTGGAAATTCTCTCGCAGAATGAAACCGGCATCGGTGGTTTCAAGGAAATCATTTTCATGGTCAAAGGGCGGGGTGCATATTCCCGCCTGAAATACGAATCCGGCGTGCACCGCGTACAGCGTGTGCCGGAAACGGAAGCCTCCGGCCGAATTCACACATCCACCGTCACAGTAGCCGTACTGGCCGAGGTGGAAGAGGTGGATATTGATATCCCGGAATCGGATATCCGCATAGATATTTATCGTTCGGCTGGAGCCGGGGGACAGAATGTTCAGAAAAACTCCACTGCGGTGCGCCTTACGCACATCCCAACCGGTATTGTGGTGGCCTGTCAGGACGAGCGCTCTCAATTGCAAAACCGCTTGCGGGCAATGAGCATTCTGCGTGCCAAGTTATATGAAATTGAAGAAAACCGGCGGCAGCAGGAACTGGATGAAGCCAGGCGTTCTCAGGTGGGAACCGGTGAACGCTCCGAGAAAATCCGTACCTACAATTACCCGCAAAACCGTGTAACCGATCACCGGATCAATCTTTCTTCCTTCAACCTGCCGGCGGTAATGGATGGAGAACTGGACGAATTTATTGAAGAACTGTCCTTGCGGGATGAAACCGAACGCCTGACCGCCCATGAAACTGCTGAACCTTAATGCGGGGAATTGGCTGAAGGTTGCCCGGGTGCGATTAAAAAGTATAGAAGACGGAGGCCTGGCTGCTCAGGTGATTCTGGCGCATGTGTTGGGGAAAAGCCGTGAATTTATTCTGGCTCATCCGGAATATGTGCTGGGAGAAGACCACATCGAGCGGTTGGAGAATTTAATCACCCGTCTTGAGCAGGGTGAACCGCTGGCTTATTTAACCGGCAAACGAGAGTTTTACGGACTGACCTTTTGGGTCAGCCCGGCGGTTTTAATTCCGCGTCCCGAAACTGAATTGCTGGTCGAAAGAGCGCTTGGGTGGTTAAAACGCCATCCAAATCGGCGCAGTGCGGCAGATGTGGGCAGCGGTTCGGGCAGTATTGCCGCTACGCTGACTTTTCATGTTCCGGATTTGAAATGTGTGGCGGTCGAGCGTTCCTGGCAGGCGATACAGATTGCCCACCAGAATTTTGAGCAACTGCAGGTTTCTCAGCGGGTGTTTCCCATGCTTGGTAACTTGCTGGATGCCGTAGAGGGGATGTTTGATCTGGTTTGTGCCAATCTACCTTATATACCTGCCAATGAACTGGCGCAACTGGCAGTCAGCCGCTTTGAGCCTCGGCTGGCTTTGGATGGTGGATATGACGGCTTGGATTGGATTGCAGCCTTGATCGAAGATTCAAAACGCTGGTTGGCGAAGGGCGGTTTAATGCTGCTGGAGATCGAGGCAGGGCAGGCAGAAAAGGTTGCCCAACTGGTTTACCGTAATTTGCCGAACGCGAAAATTGAAGTAATCCATGATCTGCAGGGATTGCCCCGGCTTGTTTGGGTGGAAAGAGAGTTGAGTTAAAACCGATATTTCAATCGGTTGGGATTGTATTTTTTACGCGGCGGTTTCATGCTACAATAATTGCATGAGTGCGGAAAATCAAAATTCTCCATCCCCCTCCTTTCAAAAACACCGTCGGCAGGTTGTCTGGCAGATATGGATGCCGGTAATTGCGGCAGGGGTGGTGTTCCTCGGTTTAGGATTGTTGATGGTGCTGACTCCCTCACTGGGGACATCCCGCACCGGTCATTGGGCAGCCATTTCCTTAATCTGGTTAATCGGCCCGCTCATTATTTTTGCAATGCTGTTTCTGGCACTCAACATTGGACTGATTTACCTGATGAACAAAATTTTGCGGGTTCTGCCCCCTTATTTTAGGATTGGTCAGATTTATTCGCAGGTAATGGTACTCCGGGTGAAAGCCTTGTGTGACCGGCTTGCCCGCCCTTTCATCCGTTGGGGTGGGTGGTCAGCGGGCTTCCATACCCTGCGGTCAAAAATCATTCGCCATTAATTTTCAGCCTTCATCTTATCTCATTCCAAGAGGATTTCTGATGGAAAATTGGAAAACGAAAACAATTGTAATCGGGGGATTGATTGGTGCAGCGGCAGGCGTGATTGCGGCCTTGCTCCTCATTCAACGGGCGGAAGAAACCCAACAGGCTCCTCGTTTGACTGCTGGTGATGGTGTAAAGGTTGGCTTGGGTGTTCTGGGACTGTTGCGGCTGATTACCGATATTGCCGGTTCAAAAAAGTAATCGAAAAACGGTTGCGCCGGGCGGGGGTTTTTTGGATAGCGCTCCTTTTCTACGTTATTTGATCGCCGGTAAGCTGAGGCGGGATTTTATTCTGCCCGTCAACGGTAAACCGGCCCTGGATATTCCCGGTGGTAATCTGATCTACACCGCTGTTGGGGTGCGTCTGTGGGATCAGGGGATTGGTTTGATAGGAAGGGTCGGCGAAGACTATCCTCATGAATGGCTTGATCAATTTGCCGCGCGTGGATTTGACTGCCGCGGCATCAAAGTGCTGCCCACAGCCCTGGAGTCACGTTATTTTGCAGCTTACCCAAACGGTGATGAAGAAAATTCGGATGCACCTCTGACGCATTTTTCCAGGTTGGGTTTACCCTTTCCCAAAGCATTGCTGGGCTATTCCCCACCCACAAATCAGATTGACAGCCGGGTGCAGCCAACCGACTGGACGATCCGCGCCGGCGATTTTCCACCGGATTATCTGGATGCTACAGCAGCGCATATTGCCCCCATTGATTACCTGACGCAGTCCTTGTTGCCTTCCCTCTTCCGCCGTGGGCAAGTTACCACTTTGACGATGGATCCTTCCGAGGGGAGCATGAATCCAACCTTTCGGGATGACTTGCCGGCAATGTTGAGGGGGGTCAGCGCATTGATTTGTTCGGAAAAGAAGGTGCGTCGCTTTTATCAGGGGTTGACCGATGATCTGTGGGAAATGGCGGAACGGCTCACCTCTTTTGATTGTGAAATTGTGGTGATTAAACGGGGAAGCCAGGGGCAATGGGTCTATTCACGGACCAGCCGCCAGCGCTGGATGGTGCCGGCTTATCCTGCTCGGGTTGTGGATCCGACCGGCGCGGGTGATGCTTTTTGTGGGGGTTTTTTGGCCGGGCTGCGGCAGACCTACGATGCCCTGGAGGCTACGTTATGGGGGAATATCTCGGCTTCGATTGTGGTGGAGGGAAGTGGCCCCTTCTATGCGCTGGATGTACTGCCGGGTCTGCCCCCCATGCGACTGGAAAAACTGCGCGAAATGGTGAGTAAAGTCTGATGATCCCTTTGCCCGCCGAGTTGCTGGATTATATTGTTGAACAAACCGCACGGATTCAACAAATTCCTGCGCCAACCTTTCACGAAGAGCGCCGGGCGGTTTACATTCGCGATGAAATGCTGCGGATCGGTCTGGATGAGGTCTTTCTGGATGAGCAGGGTAATGTGTTTGGCCGCTGGAGAGGCGGGGATGCCGAGCCTTTTATCCTCTCAGCTCATCTCGATTCTGTTCACCCATTGGATAAATCATTACCGTTGGAGGTGACAACCGGTAAAATCACCGGCCCAGGCTCGGCGGATAATGCTTTGGGGCTGGCGGCTCTGTTGACGATTGGCAAATGTCTGGTTCAACATGGACAGCGTTTTGATGGAGATATCTGGCTGGTGGCGGATGTGTGTGAAGAGGGCCTTGGCAACCTTGCCGGTATGCGGACGGTGGTGGATCGTTTTGGTGAAGCCGTTCAGGCTTATGTGATTTTGGAAGGGTTGGGTTTGGGACAGGTTTGTCATCGCGGACTGGGCGTTGCCCGTTATCGTAT
>NZ_DAOUBL010000069.1:0-2212 GCF_034432615.1 Bellilinea sp.
GCCAACTCCCGCGAATTCCCCGGCCACCACCCGCAGGCTGAAGCCGTCTTTTTCCAGCAGGGGAATTTCCTGTGCCTGAATTTCCTGATAGCGCGGCCGGCTCATTTTGAGTGCCGCCGGCAGATTGACCCACAGTTGAAAGCCATCCACCCGCCCGGCTGCACTGGGGTGCGGCATTTCCTCGTGCAGGATGCCGCGCCCGCTGGTCATCCACTGCACATCACCGGCAGCGATCACGCCCATGTTGCCCAGGCTGTCGCGGTGGCGCACACTGCCTTCCAGCATGTAGGTGACCGTTTCGATGCCGCGGTGCGGATGGGTGGGAAAGCCCGCCAGCGGCGTTTCGCGCGGGTCATTGAAGGCGAAATGGTCAAACAGCAGAAACGGGTCGAAGCGGTTTTCGCGGCTGGGCGCAAACGAACGCAGCAGGCGCACCCCCGCACCTTCAATGACCATCTTCGGCTGGATGATTTCCTTGATCAGACGAAGTTCAGCACTCATCTCAATACCTTTATTTTGATATATTTTGTCCAATTTCTATATGTATTATAACCATTTTTGACGGGTCTTTCACGTTTATTTTGAAACGGCGTGTACCAACCTCGCCTGCCGCCACCCGTCTCTCGCGTGTATACGCGCTGAACCTTTTTCAAAAGCATTTTCTCCCTTAAGTCACAAACTGTTTTCTTAACTCCCCAATTTTCTTATAATCATTAATGGGCTTTGGAAAGAAGATTGCAGGAGGGGAAAATGGAGGATAAAGGAATGTGGCCGTTGGCGCTGCAAGCCTTGCAGGCGCTCAGCAGTCATTACGTGCCAGTGATTCAGCAGACCGCAGCTCAACTCAAGTTGCCGGAATGGTGCACAGGCATCCTGTTGCCGGCCTTGTCGTTCGACCCCGAACCGGTGACAGCCGAAAAGATGCGCAAAAGGGGGGCATACACGGCCGAATCGCTCTACTCCCAACGCCTGAGCGAAGCAGCCCGGCAGGAATTGTTGCAGGAAACGGAGCATGGAGCCGGGGAATACCGCCTCACCGCCCGCGGGCGGCAGGCAGCCGAGAGCATCCTCCAGGCTGCGAACGAGTGTATGAGCCGCCTGCAACCCCTGCCCGAAGAGGAACTGGAACAGCTGGCCGCGCTGTTGAAGCGGCTGGTGGAGGCCTGTTTACAGGCATCTTCACCGCCGGGTAAGTGGTGCATTGAACTCGCCTGCCGGTTGAATACCGGCATAAGCCCGCACCTGCTCGTCCGCATAGACCATTACCTCAGCGATCTGTCCGCTTACCGCGATGATGCTCATCTGGCAGCCTGGCAACCCCATGGCTGCAGCGGACAGGCGTGGGAGGCCTTCACCCTGCTGTGGCGCGGAGAAGCCAGAACGCTGGATGAACTGTTCAGCAAACTGGAACGGCGCGGTTTCAGCCGCGAGGAATACCGGCAGGCACTCGATGATCTGATTCAGCGAGGCTGGCTGCAAGCCGAAGGAGAACAGTACGTCCTCACACCCCGGGGAGAGCAAATCCGTCAGGCGGCTGAAGAACAGACCGATGCGTATTTCCATGCTCCGTGGGATTGTTTGAGCGAGAATGAACTTGAAGCGCTCGGCAGCCTGCTCACGGCCTGCGGGAAAAGCTGAGCGGGCTGATCCCCTGAAAGGCGGGCCAGCCCGTTTCCGCCTGCGCGGTTAGCCGTTCCCGAGCCGGCCGGCTTCCTGCTGCGGCAGGCGGCCCGGCTGCGGCGGCGTTTGAATCAGGCGCAGGGCGCGTTCGTACAGGAAATAATCCCACGCCCAATTGATCATCACCACCAGCCGGTTGCGGAAGCCGATCAGCTGCAGGATGTGAACCGCCACCCACATCGCCCAGGCAATGAAGCCGCGCAGGTGAAACCTGCCCAGGCGCGCCACCGCCTGATTGCGCCCAATGGTCGCCAGCATGCCCGGATCGCGGTACTGAAAGGCCAGCAAAGACTGACCGTCCAGGCGGCGGCGCAAATTCTCAACCACCGCATCGGCCTGCTGCATGGCAACCGGCGCCACCATCGGCAAGGGGTTGCCCTGCTCATCTTCCAGATAGGCCGCATCGCCAATCACAAATACTTCGGGAAAGCCCGGCAATTGCAGGGTGGGATCAACCCGTACCCGCCCGGCGGCAGCATGTTCAACCGGCAGGTTTTGCACCAGTTCAACGGCGCGGATGCCGGCCGCCCAG
>NZ_DAOUBL010000070.1:0-3482 GCF_034432615.1 Bellilinea sp.
CTTTTTCTCTAATCAGCACATCTCTGTTCATCTTCCTGTTGCTCAACCTGCGCGGTTGGCTGCAGTTTCCCGCCCTGCTTGGGCTGGGGTTCGGTCTGCTTTCGATGACCCCGGTGGTGATGGCCATCGTGCAGGAAAGCTTTCCCGAAAACCGCGCCCTGGCAAATGGCATCTACATGGCAGTTTCATTTGTCAGCAGTTCGTTTGCAACGCTGGCAATCGGCGCAATTGGCGATTTGTTCAACCTGCGCACCGCCTACCTGCTGAGCGCGGTTCTCGTGCTGGTCGGCCTGCCTTTTTTGTTCCGCCTGCCCGGCAGCCGGAAAACTTTAAAATCATAATCAGAGGTAACCATGACAGAATTGCACGGTTTTGTTTTGTTAGAAGAACGTTTCATTGGTGAGTACAATACCCGCGCCCGCCTGTGGGAACACCGCCAGAGTGGAGCGCAGCTGCTTTCTCTCGAAAATGACGATGAAAACAAAGTGTTTGGGATTGCTTTCCGCACCCCGCCACCCGATTCCTCCGGTGTGCCTCACATCCTGGAACATTCGGTGTTGTGCGGTTCTCGGAAATACCCCGTCAAAGAGCCGTTTGTGGAATTGATGAAGGGATCGCTCAACACCTTCTTAAATGCAATGACCTATCCGGATAAAACCCTCTATCCGGTTGCCAGCACCAATCTCAAAGATTTTTACAACCTGATTGATGTGTATCTGGACGCAGTTTTCCATCCTCTCATTTCGCCTTTCACCCTTTATCAGGAAGGTTGGCACTATGAACTGGAAGACCCGCAGGGTGAAATGACTTTCAAGGGCGTTGTGTTCAACGAGATGAAAGGGGCATATTCCTCACCTGATTCCGTGCTGGCTGAAGAAAGCCAGCACGCCGTCTTTCCGGACACCATTTACCGTTATGACAGCGGCGGCGAACCCGAGGCCATTCTTTCACTAACTTACGAAAAATTCCGCTCGTTCTACGAAACCTATTATCATCCCAGCAACGCCTTGATTTACTTTTACGGAGACGATGACCCCGAACAACGTCTGAAGTACATGAATGAAGCGCTCCAGGAATATACCCGCCGCGAAATTCCGGTTGAAATTCCACTGCAGCCGCGCTTCAGCAGCCCGCAGAAAAAAGAAGTTTTTTATGACAGCGGTGATGACCCCAACGCCAAAGCCCAGATCACCCTCAACTGGCTGCTCGTTGAAAGCGGCAACATCGAAGAAATTTTGGCGCTGCACATTCTGGATCACGCCTTGATCGGCACGCCTGCTTCACCCTTGCGGAAAGCGCTGATCGATTCGGGTCTGGGAGAGGATTTAACCGGTGCTGGTTTTCAAACCGGCTACCGCCAAACCATGTACTCTGTCGGGCTGAAAGGGGTGGCGGAGCAGAACACCGAACAGGTGGAGCGTTTGATTTTGGAAACGCTGACTGAGATTGCAGAAAACGGCTTTGACCCCGAAACGCTGCGCGCCTCGCTGAACACCGTGGAGTTCAGTTTGCGCGAAAACAACACCGGTTCGTACCCACGCGGTCTGGTGATGATGCTCAATGCTGTGGAAAACTGGGTGTATGGGCACAACCCGATTGATGCGCTGGCATTTGAAGCCCCGCTGAATGCCATTAAGCAACGGTTTCAGGCCGGCGAACGCTTCTTTGAAAACCTGATTCGCCAGCATTTTTTGGAAAATCCGCACCGTGTCAGCCTGGTTTTACGCCCTGACCCGCAGCTAGGTCAGCAGCGCGCTGCCGCCGAACAGCAGCGCTTACACCAGGCGCGCGCCCAGATGACTCCCCAGCAAATTGAAGAAATTGTCCAGATTACCCGCGAACTCAAACGCCGGCAGGAAACCCCCGACAGCCCCGATGCGCTGGCAACCATCCCGATGCTCACCCGCGCCGATTTGGAACCGAAGATCAAGACCATCCCCAGTGAGGAAATTCAGCTGGCGGAAAGCAAAATCCTCTACCATGACCTGTTCACTAACGGCATTCTCTATCTGGATTTGGGGTTTGACCTGCACACCCTGCCGCAGGAATGGCTGCCCTACCTGCCCATATTCAGCCGTGCCTTGCTGGAAACCGGCACACGCGACCTGACCTTTGTTCAGTTGCTCCAGCAAATTGGGCAGCGTACCGGGGGCATTTACCCCACCACCCTGTTTTCCATGTCGCGCCACACCCGCCAGCCAGCTGCATGGTTATTCCTGCGCGGTAAAGCCATGACGGATCAGGCCGCCGATCTGCTTGCCATCCTCAAAGAGGTATTGACCAGCGCCCGCCTGCACGATCGGGAGCGCATCCGCCAGATGGTGCTGGAAAACAAAGCCAGCATGGAATCGGGTATTGTTCATGCCGGCCATCGGGTGGTGAATACCCGCCTGAAGGCACGCTTCAACGAAGCCGATTGGGCCGCCGAGCAAACCAGCGGAGTCAGCCAATTGTTCTTCCTGCGCGACTTGTTGGGAAAAATAGACACCGATTGGGAAAGTGTCCATCAGACCCTCGAATCCATCCGCAGCGCACTCATTCAGCGCTCGGTTGCTGTTTGCAACATCACCCTCGATTCGGCCAACTGGCAGAAGATCCGCCCATTCGTGGAGGACTTTCTCAGTAATCTGCCGCAAGGGCAAACCAGCCGCCATCCCTGGGCAACCGGCAAACTGCCTGATCTGGAGGGGCTGTCCATGCCGTTGCAAGTCAACTTTGTGGGCAAAGGCGGCAATCTGTATGAACTCGGATATGCCTTTCACGGTTCCGCGCTGGTCATCGTTCCCTACTTGCGCGGAAGTTACCTGTGGGAAAAAGTGCGCGTCCAGGGCGGCGCATACGGCGGCTTTGCCGTATTTGATCAGCAATCCGGCAATTTCAACTTCCTTTCCTACCGCGACCCCAACCTGGATCAGACTCTGCAAGCCTTTGAGAAGACCGCCGATTACCTGCGCAAACTGGAATTAAGCGAAAGTGAATTGACCAAAGCCATCATCGGTGCCATCGGCGAGGTGGACGCCTATCAATTGCCGGACGCCAAGGGTTACACCGCATTGGTTCGCCACCTGCTGGGCATAACCGACGAGGACCGCCAGCGCATTCGCGAGCAGATTTTGAATACCTCGCAGCAAGACTTTCGCCAATTTGGCGATGTATTGGAAGGACTTAGCCAGCGAGGAGCGATTGTGGCTCTGGCAGCCCCACAGGTATTTGAAAGCAGCAAACTCGCCGGACATTTTTCAATGCTTAAGATTTTATAGCCTGCCCTCCATTCACTTAGCTCAGGAAAATCTTTTCTTTTTAAAATACAAAAAGACTGCCGGTGATGACCATACCGGTAGTTTTGTTAATTACCCTTCTTACTTCCCACTTCAACCTGCCAGTTGAAGTAAGAACTGCGGCACCCAGAACTTACCCATCCCGAAGAGAGAAAGGGTAATGCTGGTCAGCAGCATCACCACGCCAAATCCAATTAACAACCG
>NZ_DAOUBL010000071.1:0-6353 GCF_034432615.1 Bellilinea sp.
TCAACAAATTCCCATTGAAGCAATTAGCGCCAATCCCTATCAACCCCGCCACGACGTAGAAAACCAACACCTCGAAGAACTGGCTGAATCCATCCGTCAGCACGGCATTTTACAACCAATCATCGTCACCCGCGACCCATTCAGCGGGCAGTACTCGCTCATTGCCGGGGAACGCCGTTTAAGGGCAGCCCGCATCGCCGGGTTGGAAAGTGTGCCGGCGATTGTACGTCTTGCCAGTGAACAGCAGCGGCTGGAGCTGGCTTTGATTGAAAACCTGCAGCGCACCGATCTGGGACCGTTGGAAACCGCGCAGGCTTACCAACGACTGGCGGATGAGTTCGGGCTTTCCCATGAAGAAATCGCTGAACGGGTGGGAAAAAGCCGCGTTGCCGTGACCAATACGCTGCGGCTGCTCAAGCTACCCGAATCCATTCAAAAAGCTCTCGCCAACGGCTCCATCACCGAAGGCCATGCCCGGGCACTGTTACAACTGCCCACTCCACAGGCTCAAATCGCCGTCTTGCAACTGATCCTCGAGCGCGGTTTGAGTGTGCGACAAACCGAAGAACTGACTCGCAAATACAGCGGCGAACGCAAACCTCATCCTGCTCCTGCCGAACCCTTGCCGGAAATCCGTTCACTGGAGGAAAGACTGCGTCAGCATTTGGGAACACGGGTCACTCTCCAGCATGGCAAGAAGGGTGGAAAAGTCATTATCCATTACTACTCCAATGAAGAACTGAACAGCCTGCTCGATCAACTGTTGAGGGAATGAAGTTGTTTTTGCTTTACAATGCCACTTTTTACACACTGAACCCGGCACAACCAACCGTGCAAGCCCTTGCGGTTTGGGACGGAAAAATTGTTGCCGCCGGCACTGTCGAAGAAGCAGAAACTGCGCTACCGGCAGGTGCCCCGCGCATTAATTTGAACGGCCTGACCGTCCTACCCGGATTGACCGATTCACACCTGCACCTGCAGCACTTCGCCCTGGCATTGCAATACGTGGATTGCGAAACCGACACACGAGCCGAATGCTTGCTGCGGGTTCAACACAAAGCCAAATCCACCCCTCCCCAAAACTGGATCCGCGGGCATGGTTGGAACCAGAATGTTTGGGAAGAAGGGTTCGGAAACGCCCATCTGCTTGACCAGGTTGCTCCGCATCATCCGGTTTACTTAACCGCCAAATCGCTTCATGCAGCCTGGGTGAACAGCCTTGCCCTTCAAGCCGCGGGGATAGACCGCAACACGCCTGACCCGCCCGATGGTCGCATCCAAAGGGATGAAAGCGGCAATCCCACCGGCATCTTATTTGAATCCGCCATGGGGTTGGTGGAAAAAGTTATTCCCGAAGCAACCCTGCCTCAAATTCGGCAGGCGATTGAAGATGCCCAACCCCATCTTTGGGGAATGGGATTGACAGGCGTCCATGATTTTGACCGCCGTCAGTGTTTCATGGCATTACAGGAATTGGAGCAGGCCGGTAGACTCAAGTTAAGAGTGGTAAAAAGCATTCCACTCGAAAATCTCAATGAAGCGGTCGAGGTCGGGCTGCGCAGCGGCTTTGGCAGCCAGTGGCTGCGAATTGGCTCACTTAAGTGTTTTGCCGATGGCGCTCTCGGCCCTCAAACTGCCGCCATGCTGCAGCCCTACGAGGGAAACGCCTCCGAAAGCGGAATACTCTTTCTGGATTCGGAAGAGATCGTGGAAATCGGCCAACGCGCCGCAGCCAGCGGCTTGAGCCTCGCCATTCATGCCATTGGCGACCGCGCCAATCACGAAGTGCTGAAAGCGTATGCACAGCTGCGCCAGTTTGAAAAACAGGAAGCGCGTCCTCACCTGCGTCATCGAATCGAACATGTCCAGGTACTGCACCCCGACCACCTTTCCCTGATGGCTCAATACGACATCATCGCCTCCATGCAGCCCATTCATACCACTTCGGATATGGACATCGCTGACCGGCATTGGGGCAAACGTAGCCGTTTTGCGTATGCCTTCCAAACGCTGGCTGGGCTTGGCACGCGTCTCACCTTTGGTTCGGATGCGCCGGTGGAATCGCCCAATCCATTTTGGGGTATCCATGCAGCAGTTACCCGTCAGCGGCATTCCGGTTATCCCGCACCTGACGGCTGGTACCCACAAGAACGCCTATCGCTTCAACAGGCACTTGAAGCATATACCATCAACCCCGCCTATACTGCCGGCCGGGAACGCGAATTGGGAAAATTACAGCCCGGCTATTATGCCGATTTAATTGTATTGGAAGAAGACCCCTTTTACATTCCCGCTGAACACTTATATGAATTAAGACCTCTGAAAACGATGATTGCCGGAGAATGGGTTTGGGAAAGGTAATCCCATGAACCAGACTGCTCCCCCCAGAAAACCAGCCCTCACACCCGAAATTTTAGTTCCCCGCCTGGGGGACTATCTGGTTGAGCGGGGTTTGATAACCACCGAACAATTGCAGGCCGCTCTCCAGCATCAGGCTGTTTTACGCAAAACTCAGGAAGAGGCGCCCCGTTTGGGGGAATTGCTGGTTGAATTGGGGATAATCACCCGCGCTGAGCTGGAAGAAGCCATCACCGAGCATGTCCTGCAATTGCGGAACGCCCTGCAAGAAACCAACCGCCAGTTAGAACAACGCGTTCGTGAACGAACCGCCGAACTGGAAAAGGCGCTGGAAAAACTGGCCGAATTATCTCAACTCAAAGCCAACTTCATCGCCAATATCTCGCATGAATTACGCACCCCCCTTACGCACGTACGCGGCTATCAGGACTTATTGCTTTCCGGCGATCTGGGGGAATTAAACCCCGATCAAATGAACGCATTGCGCACCATGCAGCGTTCCACCGACCGGTTGGAGAGATTGATTGAGGATTTGATCCTCTTTGCCACTTCCGAACGGACTCAACTGCCTATCCAGTGGCTACCGCTCGACCTGCGTGCCCTTTCCAGTGAAATTATTGCTCAGATTCAAACCAAAGCCAGAGACCATCAACACGAAATTCGCCTGATCTCACCCGCCGAGGTGCCGGTTGTGTACGGAGATCAGGAAAAAATTGGCTGGGTAATCTACCAGCTGCTCGATAACGCCATCAAATTCACACCGCCGGGCGGAAAAATCAGTGTGGAACTCATCCCGGACGACCTGCACGTAACCGTCCGGGTGAGCGACACCGGTATTGGCATTCCACCCAACCGGATGAGTGAACTTTTTGAACCTTTCCATCAATTGGACAACAGCCCTACCCGCAAATACGGCGGCACCGGACTTGGGCTTTCTCTGGCACAAAAAATCATCGAGGCCCACGACTCATCCATTCAAGTCCTTTCAGAATTGGGAAGAGGCAGCCGTTTTTCCTTTGCACTGAAGCGAAAACTGGCGCCTTTCAAGGAGGCTTAATTCGGATGAATAATAAAGAAAATCCTATGAAAGACCTCGATGCGGATATTTTCTTCCAAATCGTTCAAACCTTTTGGGAGATGAAATCGTGGCGAGAGTCCGCAAACCAGCTGGTAAAGATGATCCGTCCCTATTTCATTTTTGACAATCTGGTTATTTACCTGCTGGATCCGATGACTCTCACTCTTGAAGCCGCTTTTGCCAAAGCCACCGGTAGGGGCAAATCTGCTGAAGCGGATGTTGCCTGGGGGGAAATTATTGCCACACGCGTAATCGAATCACGCCAGATCGTGCTGCAGGAACCCGAAGAAGCCGACCCGCTTAACCGCTTGAAACAGCCCTACACCCTGGCGCTGCCATTGGCGACCCCTTCGCAGGTGTATGGCGCTCTTGTATTCATTCGCTTCGGCAGCCCGCCTTATTCGGCGGAGCAAATCAAATTTGCCCACCTGCTTGCCCGGCTGCTCTCCCGGCAAATTCAATACGAACACCTCAAACGCGATCGCGACCACCTTGAATTCCAATACCGCGTGTTTCAGGTTCAGGAGGATTTTATCTCAACCGTTTCTCATGAGCTGCGCACTCCCCTTGGATTTATCAAAGGTTACACCACCACCCTGCTTCGTACCGATGCCAATTGGGATGAAAAAACTCAGCGGGAATTTTTGTCCATCATTGATACCGAAACCGACCGCCTGCAAGACTTGATTGCCAATTTGCTGGATTCGGCGAAATTGCAGGCCGGCCAGATTGTAATGAACTTTCAACAAGTGCGCCTCGAATCACTGGTCAACGACCTGTTGACCCGGCTCGCACTTCACCATCCCGGTCTGGTGATTCATACCGACATCGAGCAGCCGCTTAAACCCATCCAGGCCGATCCGCGCCGCTTGGTTCAGGTGTTTGAAAACCTGCTCACAAACGCTGAAAAATACGCACCTGCTTCACCGGTCTATATTACAATCAAATCGGTCAGAAACGGCGTCAAAGTAGACATTCGCGATGAAGGCCCGGGCATCCCTGAAAAGTATCAGGAACGCATTTTTGATCGCTTTTTTCGAGTTCCCGATCAGCAAACCAACGTACACGGTTCCGGGCTGGGTCTGTTTATTTGTCGTCAAATCATTCAGGCTCATCACGGTGAAATCACGTTAACATCCAAAATTGGAGAAGGCACCACCTTCCATATTTTCTTACCTGAAACAATTGATTGAAATATCCTGACCCGCGGACAGCGGGTGAGCGACCAAAGGAGGATGAAAAAATGGGCACTCGGATTTTGGTAGTGGACGATGAACAATTGTACCGGCATCTGTTACGGGTAAACCTCGAAACCGAAGGCTATGAAGTGATTGCAGCGCGGGATGGAGAAGAAGCCATCGAACTGGTTACCTCGCGCCAGCCGGACTTAATCATTCTGGATGTGGCAATGCCGCGCCTGGATGGTTTCAGCACCTGCGAGCGTATCCGTCAGTTTTCGGATGTACCCATCATCATGTTGACCGCCCGGGGAGAGGAACAGGACCGCGTCAAGGGTTTGAATGTTGGCGCAGATGATTATGTGACCAAACCTTTCTCGGCTACAGAACTGGTTGCCCGGGTACGCGCCGTACTGCGCCGCGCCAAAACCCCCCAACACGGCATCCAAAATCGGTACTTCTCCCATAAAAATTTACGCATTGATTTTGCCCGCGCTGAAGTTTGGAAGGATGACCGGCAAATTTACCTTTCAGCCACCGAATACCGGCTGTTGATTCAATTTGCCCAGCATGCCGGGCGCATCCTGACTGCCGAGGAATTGCTCACCGCAGTTTGGGGCGAGTCCTACCGCGAGGATAAGGAAATTTTATGGGTCAGTATTGCCCGTTTGCGCCAGAAACTGGAAGATGACCCGCATAACCCACAACACATTGTTACCCGCTCCGGATTGGGTTATTTAATGCCGGCGCCCGATCAGGCTACCCACTCCTGAAAGAAAGGCCTAACTCATTATGTTTGCAAACTTTGAAGAAAAAGGGAAGATTTTTACTCAGGTTGTCACCAAAGAACCGGTGGATGTCGTCATTCAAACTGCGAGCAGCTGCATTTACGGCTGCGTTCATGTCCGCCCCGAAGACCGCCTTAAAGATGAGCTGGATCGAACCACCGCATTTTTGGCGGTAACGAAAGCCAAAATTTTTGACCGTGACGGTAAAAATCTCCTGTACGAAAGCGCGTTCGTAGCGGTTAATGTCGCCAATATTGAATGGGTATTACCCCAAAGCGAATTGAAAGAAAATAAGGCAGGTGAACCATGAATCCGGCAATTCCTTCACAACACGCTGCCGAAATTTCAAAACTTAAAAATCATCTGATCAACCTGATTTCCCGCGAATTGGAAAACAACCCGCGCCTGAACGAAGACCGCCGCAAAGTAGTCTCTCAACTGCTTCAGCAGGCGTACAACGGTTTGAAAATCAGCCTGCCGACCACCCTGCGCGATCAATTGTTCCGCGAAATCATGGATGAACTGCTGGGATTCGGCATCCTTCAACCGCTTTTAGATGACCCGGAAATCAGCGAAGTGATGGTCAATGGTGCAAAAAAGGTCTATATCGAAAAGAAGGGGAAAATCCTCAAAACCAACATCACCTTTGAAGACGATGCCGCCGTTATGCGTATTATTGAGAAGATCATTCTGCCCTTGGGCCGACGAATTGATCCGGACAGCCCCACCGTAGATGCCCGCCTGCCAGACGGCTCACGCGTCAACGCTGTCATCCCACCGGTTGCCATTGACGGTCCGACCATCACAATTCGCAAATTTCAAAAGGAGAAACTTTCCATCGAGGATCTGATTCGCTTTGGCTCACTGACCCCCACTATGGCGGAGTTCATCCGCGCCTGCGTCATGGCGCGCCTGAACATTGTCATTTCCGGCGGCACCGGTTCCGGTAAA
>NZ_DAOUBL010000072.1:0-5081 GCF_034432615.1 Bellilinea sp.
CTCGTCGGTTGCAGCGCGTATCCGATTCGGGTCGGGATCCTGCATCACATCCTTCAGACGCTGCATAGCCTGCTCAACCTGTGCCTTCACATCAGAAGATACCTTATCGCCATAGTCCTTCATGGTTTTTTCGGCGGCGTAGAGGGTGTTGTCCGCATAGTTGCGGGCCTCTACCAGTTCTTTGCGCAGGCGGTCTTCTTCGGCGTGCATTTCGGCTTCCCGCTGCATCCGCTCAATTTCCGCTTCGGAGAGACCCGAGGATGCGGTAATAGTGATGTGCTGACTTCGTCCCGTGGCTTTATCCTTGGCGGTGACGGTTAAAATGCCATTGGCATCAATATCAAAGGTCACTTCGATTTGGGGCACACCACGCGGCGCCGGGGGAATGCCATCCAGAATGAAACGACCCAGCGATTTGTTATCGGCAGCCATCGGGCGCTCACCCTGCACAACATGAATCTCCACCTGCGTCTGACCATCTGCAGCGGTGGAGAAAATTTGCGTTTTGCTGGTAGGAATGGCCGAGTTGCGTTCGACCAGCGGGGTTGCCACACCACCCAACGTCTCTACCGACAGGGTCAGCGGTGTTACATCCACCAGAATCACATCCTTGACCTCACCGCCTAACACCGCCGCCTGAATGGCCGCCCCAATCGCAACCACTTCATCCGGGTTAACACCCTTGTGGGGCTCCTTGCCAAATTCCCGGCGAACGGCATCCTGCACGGCCGGCATGCGGGTCATGCCGCCCACCAGCACCACCTCGTTGACATCCGCAGGCTTCAAACCGGCATCCGAAAGTGCGCGGCGCACCGGACCCAGCGAACGTTCAACCAGATCGGCCGTCAGCTGCTCCAGTTTGGCGCGGGTGATGGATTTGACCAGATGCTTGGGACCGGTGGCATCCGCGGTGATATAAGGCAGGTTGATCTCGGTTTGCATCACGGTTGAAAGTTCGATCTTGGCTTTTTCGGAGGCTTCTTTCAAACGTTGCAGCGCCTGACGATCCTGCCGCAGGTCAATACCGGTTTCTTTCTTGAACTCTTCAATCAGGTGATCCATCAGGCGCAGGTCAAAATCATCCCCGCCAAGGAAGGTATCCCCGCTGGTGGACTTGACCTGAAAGACGCCTTCTCCCACGTCCAGAATGGAAATATCGAAAGTGCCGCCGCCCAAATCATACACGGCAATCACTTCGTTCTTGCGTTTGTCCAGTCCGTAGGCCAGGGACGAGGCAGTCGGCTCATTGATGATGCGCAGAACTTCCAGGCCGGCAATTTTTCCGGCATCTTTGGTCGCATTGCGCTGAGCATCATTAAAGTAGGCCGGCACGGTAATTACCGCCTGAGTCACCGGCTCACCCAAAAAGGCTTCGGCATCGGCTTTCAGTTTGGCCAGAATCATTGCTGAAATCTCCGGCGGTGAGTACTCGCGCCCGCCCATCACTACCCGGGCATCGCCGTTGGGGGCTTTGGTGATCTTGTACGGCACCCGGCTCATGGTGCGCTGTACTTCGGGGTCGTCATACTTGCGCCCCATCAAGCGCTTGATCGAAAAAATGGTATTTTCCGGATTGACAATTGCCTGATTGCGGGCAGCCCGCCCAACCAGCCGCTCGCCATTTTTATTGATTGCAACCACCGATGGCACCAGCCGTTCGCCTTCAGCAGAGGGGATTACGGTTGGCTCACCGCCTACCATGACCGCCACCACCGAGTTTGTGGTACCGAGGTCAATGCCGACTATTTTTCCCATAGATTCCTCCAAATTTTGTCATGTTAAAATATAACGTTGCAACCTGCCTGCCAACTTGCGGCTGCTACTGCGCCACCCGCACCAATGCCGGGCGCACAATGCGGTCGCCAAGGCGGTAGCCCTGTTGTACGACTTCGATGATGTGCCCGCTCTGCACCTCGCCGTTTTCCTCGTGGGAAATGGCTTCGTGCAGGTTCGGGTCGAACGGATCACCGGCTGCGGCAATCGGCTGAATCCCTTCGGCTTCCAGAATTGATTGCAGTTTTCGGTAGATCAGATCCACGCCATTCCACCATTCCTGCTGTTCGGCATCGGCCGGCCGGTTTCTGATGGCGCGTTCCATATCATCCAGCACCACCAAAAATTTCTTAATGATGTTGGCGGTAATCATCTGATGAAGCTGAGCCTGATCGCGTTCAACGCGCTTTTTGTAGTTCATGAAGTCGGCGCGTTCCCGCTGCCAGCCCTCGAAATATTCTTTACATTGAGTCTGTGCGTTTTGCAGTTCTTGCTGCAATCCCATGATGGTATCCTCCATGAGGGACACCTGTTCATTTTGCCCGGCTGATTCCGGTTCTTCCGTTTGTGCAGCAGATTGCTGCGGTTGGGCAGTTTCTTCAGCCGGCGAATGAGCATGTCGCGTCCGTTTTTTCTTTTCTTCGGTCATGAGAGGTTTTCTCCTTTATAAGTCGAGGGTTCGTCTAACAACGTTTCAGCCACCAGATCACTCAACAAGCCGGAGAGAAAGCGTACCGTGGAAATTGCCCTGCCATAGGACATACGCAAAGGGCCCAAAACCCCCAGCGTGCCGGTTGCCAGTCCGGGAGCGCCATAACTCCCCAGTACAATGGACCACGGTCGCAGTTCATCCCATGTTCCTTCGCCGCCGATCAATACCTGAATGCCGCCCACGTTATTGCTCATGACAGTGCGGGCAGCCAGATCTTGCAGCAACGAGCGTTCTTCCAAAATTCTTAAGGCGCGGCGGGCTTCCTCTGAACCGGTGAATTCCGGTTCGGCGAGCACGTTGGTCAAACCATCCAGATACACCTCACCAGCCACTTCGGAATTGGCTTCAACCATATCCTCAATGACCCAACCGATGACATCTGCATCCAGCCCGCTTAATTGCGAACCTCGTGCGCGGATGGATTCCACGTCCAGCCCCTGAAACAGTTGAGTCAATCGGTCGGCCGATTGGGAAAGCAATTCCTGTGCCACCGGTTCGTTCAAGGACAAAATTCGTTGACGAACTTCCCCGCCGACCATCACCAGTACCATCAACACCTGCCGCCCACGCGTGGCAATCAACTCGAGATGCTTCAGGCGCGCCTTTTCGGGGTGTGGCGGTGTAACCAGCGAAGCCGCCCGCGACTGATGCGCCAGCACCGAAGCCGCCAGGCGCACCCACTGTTCGACATCATGGCGCATTTGATAAAACTGATGGCTGATCGTGCGGCGAGTGGTATCCGGTAAATCGGTTGCACGGATCAGTCGCGAAACAAAATAGCGGTAACCCTCCTCCGTGGGTACCCGCCCGGCGGAGGTGTGCGGCTGGCGCAGCAAACCGTATTCGGTCAGTGCAGCCATTTCGTTGCGCACCGTTGCGGAACTGATGTTGAGGTGGTAGCGGGCAACCAATGCCTGCGACCCAACTGGTGCGGCGGTACGGATGTACTCGTGAATCACCAGAGTCAGGATAAATTTTTGTCTTTCCGTCAGTTCCAGCATTTTCAAACCTCTTTTAGCACTCTCGCCCTTCGAGTGCTAAACCCGACCATTACATCATCTTACCATGCCCACCAATCATCGTCAAGAATTCATACCAACTTCATATAGAATTCTTATATCCCCGCAGGTTTGATTGACCTGACCCTTTTTTACTCGTAAAATAGAAGTGATGAATCACCATCTGGTTCCTTCGTACTGCGCCGGTTTCTACCGCACTGATCACGATCCCCCGTCCTCCATCTTTTTATTGATTTTATATCGTCCGTCCACCTGATAATTTACCAAATTTTAGAGGAGATCGAATATGAGCCAAACCCCCTTCCCTTCCAAACGCGCTCCGGTGTATGCGGATGTTCCCGACGAAAAATGGAACGACTGGCGCTGGCAGTTGAGCAACCGTCTCAACACGGTTGAAGACTTTGAAAAACTCTTCAAACTGACCGACAGCGAAATCAAAGCGCTGAACACCCAGGGGTTATTCCGGGTGGAAATCACCCCTTATTTTGCCTCACTCATCAACCCCGATGACCCCAACGACCCGATTCGCTTGCAGGTTATCCCCAAAGCCGAAGAAATTGTCCCCTTCACCGGCATGATGGAAGACTCACTGGCGGAAGACCGCCACTCTCCGGTGCCCGGCCTGGTGCATCGCTACCCCGACCGGGTGCTGATGCTGGTTACCACCCAGTGCGCCTCTTACTGCCGCTATTGCACCCGTTCCCGCATTGTCGGCGATCCGACTGCCACCTTTTCTCGGGCTGAATTTGAAATGCAGATCGAGTACCTGAAGAACACCCCTCAGGTGCGCGATGTGCTGCTTTCCGGCGGTGACCCATTGACGCTGGCGCCAAAACTGCTGGATGAGTTGCTCCGCCGTTTACGCGAAATTCCGCATATTGAAATCATCCGTATCGGCAGCCGCGTACCGGTTTTCCTGCCCCAGCGCATCACCGATGACTTTTGTGATACACTCGCAAAATACCATCCAGTCTGGATGAACATCCACGTCAACCACCCCAACGAAATCACACAGGAACTGGCGGATGCCTGTGACCGCCTCAGCCGCGCCGGTGTCCCGCTGGGCAACCAATCCGTGTTGCTGGCAGGGGTCAACGATTGCGTCCACATTCAGCGCAAGCTGGTGCAGGATCTGGTGCGTATTCGCGTGCGTCCTTACTATCTTTACCAGTGTGATCTGGTGGATGGCGCCGGGCATTTTCGCACACCGGTGGGTAAAGGGATCGAAATCATTGAGGGTTTGCGCGGTCATACCTCCGGTTATGCCGTGCCAACCTATGTGGTAGATGCACCGGGCGGTGGAGGCAAAATCCCGGTCATGCCCAATTATCTCGTCAGCATGTCCGATCATAAAATCATCCTGCGCAATTACGAAGGCTACATCACCACCTACGAAGAACCGATTGACTACAAACCGCACGACCCCAAAACCTGCCCCTACTGCCAGAACAAACGGTTGGAGCCGGGCCAGACCGGAATTACCGGCCTGCTGGATGGGGAAGAAATGTTCATCAAACCCGAGGGCTTTGATGCATTGCACAACCGCGGCGGAGGATTGCACCGTTTGCGCGCCAATG
>NZ_DAOUBL010000073.1:0-3729 GCF_034432615.1 Bellilinea sp.
TGCGCCGGTCAAGCGCTCCCCGAAAGGTGAAGCGCACGCTGTCCTCAGCGCAGGTTCATATTTATGCGTCGTTCAATAATACAATTGTGACGGTAACGGATCAGCAGGGCAATGCTGTCTGCTGGGCAAGCGCCGGTTCAGCCGGGTTCAAGGGCTCCCGCAAGAGCACCCCGTTTGCCGCTCGTTTGGCTGCCGAACAGGCTCTCAAAGCGGCTCAGGCAATGGGTGTGCAGGAAGTGGATATCGTAGTCAAAGGACCCGGACCGGGCCGCGAATCGGCGATTCGGGCTGTGCAAGGGATGGGCATCAAGGTGCGCTCCATTGCGGACGTTACACCGGTGCCGCATAACGGCTGCCGGCCTCCCAAGAAACGCCGCGTCTAATTTATACGAGAGAGGGAAGTTATGGCGAGATACATTGGTCCGGTTTGTAAACTATGCCGGCGAGAAGGATTTAAAATGTTTTTGAAGGGTGAGCGCTGCTTTACCCCCAAGTGCGCGTTTGAACGGCGCGGCTTTGCCCCCGGTGAACACGGACGGGCAAATGCCGGTCGGGGCGGCAGTGAGCGGATGTCGGATTATGCCCGGCAGCTGCGCGCCAAGCAGACGGCCCGCCGCACCTATGGAATTCTGGAACGGCAGTTCCGCCGCTATTTCAATGTTGCCTTGAAAAAACGTGGTCTGACCGGTTTGAACCTGCTGCAAACCCTTGAATTGCGTTTGGACAATGTGGTCTTTCGCATGGGGTTTGCTGAAAACCGCGCGCAGGCTCGCCAGCTGGTGACGCATGGCCATTTTCTGGTCAATGGTCGCCGCACGGATGTACCTTCCATGCTGCTCAAACCCGGTGACAAAATTGAAGTGCGTGAAGGTTCCCGAACAAAACCGTTCTTCAAGGAATTACCGGATTATGCGGAAAAGCGCAATTGCGCAATGTGGCTGGAACGGGATGTGCGTAACTTGAGTGGGCGGGTTTTGCGCCTGCCCGAACGGGCTGAAATTGATGGCAATCTCAACGAACAGTTGATCGTTGAGTACTACTCGAGGTAATGCCATTGTCCTGTTTGGCTGATTTTTGTAGCTGTGCATCGGAAAGGGGTGAACCTTGTCTGTAATAACCAATATGGTCAAACCGAAAATCGAGCGTGAACATGAGGCTCGAAATTATGGGAAGTTCGTTATCAGCCCGCTGGAACGCGGCTACGGCGTCACCCTTGGCAATGCACTTCGGCGGGTACTGCTGTCGTCGTTGGAAGGGGCAGCGGTAACTTCAATCCGGATTTCGGATGTGTTGCATGAGTTCAGCGACATCCCCGGCGTTCGCGAAGATGTGATTCAGGTCATGCTGCAGATCAAGCAGCTCCGGTTGGTGCTGCACGACGTGGAAAGTTCCCATCTTCATCTGGATGTGCGTGGGGCAGGTACGGTAACTGCTGCGGATATTCAGGTGCCGGCGGAGGTTGAGATTGTCAATCCAGACCTGTATCTTTTTACAGTGGATGACAGCCGAACCCGTCTGGAAATTGACATGACTGTGGAACGCGGGCGAGGCTACTCGCCGGCGGGTGACCGCAGTGGACGGCTGCCGATTGGGGAACTGCCGGTGGATGCCATTTTCAGCCCAGTACGGCGCGTGAACTTCAATGTGGCTGCTGCCCGGGTAGGACAGAATACCAATTACGAGCGGTTGATTCTGGAAATCTGGACGGATGGTACGATATCTCCGGAGAGCGCGCTGGGAACAGCATCCAAGATTTTGATTGACCATCTGCGGCTGATTTCTGGCATCAGTGAAGAAGTGTTTGCGGCAGTTCCGGAACGCGAAATAAGCGGCAGCCGTTTGACGAGTGAAGCCGCTGAAACCCCCATCGAAAATCTGGACCTCTCGGTGCGGGTGTTCAACTCGCTCAAACGAACCGGCATCACCACCGTGGGTGATGTGCTGGAACTGCTCGAAAAAGGCAGCGAAGCGGTCATGTCCATCCGAAACTTTGGAGAAAAAAGTCTGGATGAATTACGCCAGAAGATGCGGGAAAAAGGGTTCCTGCCAAACGATAACGAGACGGAGTAAGGAATTATGCGCCATAAAGTTGCTGGTTTTAAACTGGGACGGTCAAAGGATCAGCGCAAGGGATTGCGCCGAACTTTGATCAAACAGTTCTTTACTCACGAACGGATGAAAACCACCCGTGCCAAAGCGCTGGCAGTTCGCGGCGAAGCCGAGCGAATGATTACGATTGCGAGGCGAAGCGCCAACGGCAGTGACCTCGAAAAGGTCAATGCCCGCCGACTGGTTGCGGCACGCCTGGGTGACCCGATTGTGGTGAAGAAATTATTTGATGAAATTGCGCCGCGGTACGCCAATCGCAATGGCGGTTATACGCGGATGTTCAAGCTGGGACCGCGGCAGGGTGATGCTGCCGAGATGGTTCTGCTTGAGCTGGTTGAGGATTAAGAACCCGCCGGTCTCATTTCCGGTTCGGGATGGCACGTTACCAGATTATCATCGCCTACGACGGCACACACTTCCAGGGCTTTCAACGGCAGGGAAGCAGCCGGACGGTACAGGCAGAAGTTGAGGCAGCGCTGCGTTCGCTGGGCTGGCAGGATGAAAGTATCCTGTACGCCGGGCGCACCGATAGCGGAGTGCATGCCATGGGTCAGGTGATTGCATTTGATCTGGACTGGCGGCACAATCCACAGCAATTGTTGAAAGCGCTGAATGCCTCGCTTCCTGAGGATGTGGCAGCACGCAGCGTACAGGTCGTGCGTAATCATTTTCATCCGCGCTACCATGCGCTCGCTCGCCAGTATCTTTACCGCCTGTACTGCGAGGAGGAACGTGATCCGTTGCGGGAACGCTACATGTGGCGGGTTTGGCCCGAAGTGCAGGCAGAATTGCTGCATCAGGCCGCCAACCGGCTGCTCGGTGAACATGATTTTGCGGCGTTTGGATCACCTCTACGACCAGGAGGCAGCACCATCCGCCGGGTTTACCGGGCAGAATGGCAGCAAACCGCAAAGAAAGAATGGACTTTTCGGATCACGGCGAATGCTTTTCTCTATCGAATGGTGCGCAGGCTGGTGTTTTTGCAAGTCCGGGTTGGGCAGCAACAATTGTCCTTAGAACAGTTTGAGGCTGCTCTCCAAATCCCACAGCCCCTTTTACCTGGGCTGGCAAAACCAAATGGTCTGTATCTGGAATGGGTGCAGTACGAGGAGAATGATTTGAAATCTGAAGGGTTAATCAAAACCTTATCTGTCAGTGGAGAAGAGGACTGTGGATAAGACTTACGTCATAAAAGGAACACCTGAATCAAAGTGGGTATTGGTGGATGCCAGAGGTCAAAATTTGGGGCGGCTGGCAACCCAAATTGCCCGCTACCTGCTCGGTAAGCATAAACCCACCTTCACCCCGGGCGTAGCCATGGGTGATTATGTGGTGGTGATCAATGCGCAGCAACTGGATATTGCCGACAAGCGGTTGGATACCAAGTTCTACTACAAGCATTCCAACTACCCTGGTGGATTGAAAGTTGTGGGTATGCGGGATCAATTGAACCGCCATCCTGACCGGGTTATCCGAGCTGCGGTGTGGGGCATGCTGCCACATAACAAACTGGGTCGCAAGTTGATCAAGCGTTTGAAAATTTATGCTGGCAGCGAACATCCGCACGAAGCGCAAAAGCCAGAGCCTGTTGCATAAAGGAGTGGGCAAGATATGTCTGTT
>NZ_DAOUBL010000074.1:0-5242 GCF_034432615.1 Bellilinea sp.
CATCCGCATGAGCCGCCGCCGTCAGACGATTGCCCGCCGGCTGGTGGAAGCCCAGCAGACCGCCGCCATGCTGACCACCTTCAACGAGGCGGACATGAGCGAGATCATCGCTCTACGCAAACGCTACCGCGAAGCCTTCCACAAACGCCACGGGGTAGATTTGGGTTTCATGTCCTTTTTTGTCAAGGCCTGCATTGCCGCCCTGCGCGAGTTTCCCAACCTGAATGCCGAGATTCAGGGTAACGAAATTGTGCGGAAATATTACTATGACATCGGCATTGCGGTGGGGGATGCGGAGGGCTTGGTTGTGCCGGTGCTGCGGGACGCCCAAAACCTGAGTTTTGCCGAGATCGAACGCAAGATTGGCGAGTTTGTCCGCAAAGCGGGCGAAGGAACGCTCACCCTGGATGATTTGCGCGGCGGCACATTTACCATTACCAACGGTGGCGTGTTCGGCTCGCTGCTGAGTACGCCGATTCTCAACCCACCGCAGGTTGGCATCCTGGGTATGCACCGCATTCAGGAACGGCCGGTAGCGGTCAATGGGCAGGTGGTCATCCGCCCGATGATGTATCTGGCGTTGAGTTATGATCACCGCATCGTAGACGGCCGCGAGGCGGTACAATTTCTGGTGCGCATCAAACAAATGCTCGAAGACCCGGGACAATTGCTGGTTGAGAGCGGTTGAAAAGAATGCCTGGTGGACGACCTTTCCCGTGATAAAGTTATGTATAATGAAAAGGAATTCTTGATTACGGGAGGGGTCGTCCATGGGTAGCATGCTTTTCGGTGTTGTTTGTATCGGTGCTCTTTTTCTAATCTTTGCCGCCATAGGGGTCTGGTTAATTCTCCGTTATCAACAGAACAAGCAGAAAGCCCAACAGAGCGTAAACTGGCCAACGACCAGCGGACGGGTGATTGAGTCGCGCATCAGCGAGCATGAAAGTGAAGATGAGGATGGTCACACTACCTCGACCTATGCTCCGGTTGTGCGTTTTGAATATCAGGTGGAGGGCGTCACCTATACCAGCGATCGCATGGGGGTGGGATCGAAGATAGCCATCAGCAACCGCAAAAAGGTTGAACAGCAGATCGCCGGTTATCCGGAGGGAAAGCTGGTAAGGGTGTATTACAACCCTCAAAATCCGGCCGAGGCGGTATTGGAAACCCGGCTCACCAGCAAAGCTGAACTGGTTGCCGGCATTATTCTGATTGTGGTTGGTCTTTCAATTTTGTGTCTGGGTGTGGGCGGTATTTTACTCAGTTCGCTCAGCAATACCCGTGGATTTTAGAAAGAGGCAGGCGTCAACTATGGAGATGGTATCGTTCAACGGCTGGCAGGAGTGTATCCGTTTTCAAAATGAACTGGTGGATGTGGTCATCTCCACCCAGTTTGGGCCGCGAATTTTGCGGTATGGCTTCTATGATGAGGAAAACGAATTTGCCGAGCTGGAAGAAGAGCGGGGCAAGACAGGCGGTGACAAATGGCGTATGTACGGCGGTCATCGTCTGTGGCACGCCCCGGAAGCCGACCCGCGCACCTACTACCCGGATAACGAACCGCTGGAATGGCGGGATATGGGGGATGGTGTGCGTCTGATCCAACCGGTTGAGCGCACCACCGGCATCCAGAAGGAAATGGAAATCCGCCTTTCGCCGGTGGGGACTCATGTGCGGGTGATTCACCGGCTGTACAACCGCAGCGTGTGGGAAGTGCGGCTTGCCCCATGGGCGCTTTCGGTGATGCTGCCGGGCGGTACGGCAATTCTGCCGCTGCCGCCGCGCCTGGCGCACACCGACCCGGCCGCTCTGCTGCCGGTGAATTCCCTTGCGTTGTGGCCGTATACCGACCTGAGCGATTCGCGTTTGATTTGGGGGCGTCAGTACATCCTGGTGCGGCAAGACCCCTTGATTAAAATTGCCCAGAAGATTGGGGCTTTCATCCCCGGCGGCTGGTGCGCCTATGCCCGCCGCGGCCATTTGTTCATCAAACGTTTCGCGGTTGAAAGTGGAGCGCTGTATCCCGATTTGGGCTGCAATGTTGAAGTGTTCACCAACGAGCGTTTTTTGGAACTGGAAACGTTGGGCCCTTTGCAAACGATTCCACCACAGGGCTTCATTGAGCATGTCGAGGACTGGTATCTGTTCCGGGATGTGCCGACACCCCACAACGATGCCCAGGTCGAGCGCCATGTGCTGACCCGCATCGTGGAAACGGTGGTATAAGTGAATTCGGCATGACGCGTTTTCTCGTATCGGGTCTCATCAACATCGAAACGACCCTGCGGATTGAGCGCTTCCCGCTGGAATACAACCCGGTTAATTTCCCGTTTTTTGGGGTTCATTCCAGCGTTTCGGGGGTGGGCTATAACCTTGCCAAAGCACTGACACGGCTGGGAAATGATGTGGAATTCCTTTCCCTGATCGGCAAGGATGCTGCCGGGCAGCTGGTATTGAATGCGCTGCGAGAAGATCAAATCCCCTCGGCGGGAGTATTGCAAAAACTGGAACAAACCCCTCAATCCGTCATCCTGTACGATTCGCAGGGCAACCGCCAGATTCACACCGACCTGAAGGATATTCAAGAACAAATTTATCCGCCGGCGGAGGCGGAGCATGCCTTGAGCGCCTGCGATGTGGCTGTGCTGTGCAACATCAACTTCTCGCGTCCGCTGCTGGTCAAGGCGCGCCGGCTGGGTAAGCCAATCGCAACCGATGTTCACGCCGTCAGTGACCTTGAGGATGATTACAACCGCGATTTTATGCAGTTTGCCGATATTCTCTTCATGAGTCATGAAAAATTACCCCTCCCGCCGGAGGAGTGGATCCAGGTTGTGCGTGACCGCTGCCCCGCCGGGATGATTGTGATTGGGCTGAGTAGTCAGGGCTGCCTGCTGGCCGAACGCGGTCGGCAGGAAGTGGAGCACATCCCGGCGGTAAGCACCCGCCCGGTGCAAAACACAATTGGGGCAGGCGATGCGTTGTTCTCCGCTTTCCTGCACGCCTTTTTTCAGGGAGATTCAGCGCTGGAGGCGCTGCAAAAGGCAGTCGTTTTTGCTTCCTACAAAATTGGGGCGGTATCGGCTGCGGATGGGTTTCTGGATGCCGCCGGGCTGGAAGCATTGTACCGACAGACCCACACGGCTTAATGGAATGTTAACTTGATTTCCGCCCGGCTTATAGATACAATCCCGACATTGAATATGAATCGGGAGTTGAATGGTGGAGATCGAAGGTAAAGCCGACCGCGAAGCGAGCCTGACTTTTGTCAAATTTGTGCGTCTATTTCGCATTCGCCTGGTTACTCAGGGGGTAAAGGCTACCCTGTGGTGGATGTTCAACGTGTTCAATCGGGTGGTTCTGGATCGTCCACTCCGCACCCAGTGCGAGATTACCCCTCATTTGTTTGTGGGAGCGCAGTTCCGCCGGCGCGGATGGCGTATTTTGCAGGGATGGGGAATCAACGGCGTGATTAATATGCGAGCCGAATTTGATGACCGCCAGTTAGGGCTGGCTTTACCCAATTACCTTCACCTGCCGACGGTGGATGACAATGCACCATCTTTGCAGGATTTACACGCGGGTGTGGCTTTTTACCGGAGAATTAAAGCCAACGGCGGTAAGGTTTATATTCACTGCGGGGCAGGTGTGGGACGGGCGCCGACCATGGCGGCCGCCTGCTTGATTGCAGAAGGATTTACACCCGAAGCAGCGTGGGAGAAAATTCGGCAGGTGCGGATTTTTATCCGCCCGACCCGCGTTCAACAGGAACAGATTCAGCGCTTTGCGGAAATGCAGGCTCAGCAGTAAATCCGCAAATCCAGCACCGGCCAGAATTTGCGCGTTGGGCGGCTGCCGGGCAGCGCCGGGTTGATGGCTTCCAGCGCAGCTGAATAACTGCCCGGATTGGAGCGGATTTGACGCAGCGCGCGGCGGGTGAGGGCATCGGCTTCGCGATTGTGCTTGCGCGGTATCCAGCGCCATTTCAGGTTGCTGAAGGAAGCCGCAATCCGCTGGGCTTTTTCGTGCAAGGGACGAATCTGGTCGGAGTGAACTGAGGCGACCCCTTCCATTTGCTCAATGACCGATTTGGCGTCCCCGATGATATGGAGGGTTTCCCCTTCCACACCCATATCGCGCAGGGCTTCCAGTCCTTCAATCAAGGCCAGATACTCGGCAATGTTGCTGCTGGCATCCCTGCCGCGCAAATACCCTCCGTGTCCGCGCGCAATGATACGGTTGCCCCGCCAGGCAATCCAGCCGTAACACATGAAACCGGCGCCATGCGCGGGGCAATTCTTTTTGGGAATGCCCATGAAGAGACCGTCAAAGTACAATGTGAGTGTCATGCTTTCCTCGCTGAACGCAAACCGGCGATGGAGAATTCCATCGCCGGTCGGGAAGAAGAGGGCTCATTGTGAGCCAGAGGGAAGGAAGAAGATGAAAGGTTGAATCTCGGAACTTGCCTGTTGGGTGAAGACCTCATTGGTTTGCCTGTGCAGCCTGCGTGAGTTTTCGATTGCTTCACTTGATTATGATTATGCAGGATTTATGTAAAAATGCAATCAAAAATTGGTAAAGATTGGATTAAGAAAAATGTAAGGTCTCACCACCAGGGCTGGTTATATTTTCATGGGTTTGGCACAAGCGCAAAACCCAGACAGCAGCAAAATGAACCCACTCCCACCTCCCCCAATATCGCAAAATCAATATTGGGGGAGGCTGAAATAGCTGCGAAAAGGGCTTACGCCGAACTGACGTTATAATAAACAGGATGAGCGATTGGATGCCGGACGCTGAAGTTTTATTCAGACAGGTAGAAAGGGCGCTGCAAAAACGTTGGCCGCTGATGGATGAACAGCATCAAACGGCGTTGCGCCTGTTCAGCGGCTTTTATGAGGGATTCCCAGAGGTTGTGATTGACCTTTATGGCAGCACACTGGTCATTTTTAACTACCATGAAAAGCCGGTGGTTCTGCGCCCTCTGCTGATCGAGTTGCAAAAATGGTTCATCCAGAAGTTCCCGTGGATAACGGCGGTGGTGCATAAGACCCGCAGCCTCCGCAACATGCCTTCCCGTTTGGGAGTGATCCGGTTTGGGGATGAGCATTCGTTAACCACGCAGATTGTAGAACATGGCGTGAAGTATGCCATCCATTTGCGTTTGAATCAGGATGCCAGTTTTTATCTGGATACCCGCAACCTGCGCGGCTGGTTGAAAGATCACATGGCGGGTAAAAGT
>NZ_DAOUBL010000075.1:0-3237 GCF_034432615.1 Bellilinea sp.
CCGGCTTAAGCCAGCCGCGCGGTTTGAGCAAAGCGGTATAAACCCAACCGAACGCCGGCCGTCCAAGTAGAGCAGCGCTCAGCATTGCCACACCTACCAGCCCCGCCAGCAGTGGCAGGTTGGTAATAAAGGAAATCAACAGCAAGAGGATGATCAGCGCTTGATTGGTTCGTAAAGCAGAATGATCAATGGGTTGTAGGGGTTTCATATCAGCCTCCGCAATGACCTAGGACGAGAATTAAAAAACTGCGCCGCTCCGTTGAGATGCAGAGGGCGCAGCCGCTGGTTGAATCGTGCCTGTGAAGAACTAACGCTGGCACACCACGGCGGGCAGCACCCCCCGCCGCATACACATGCAGGTATTGTTGAGTAAAATGACGTATGTGTCAGCGATCATATGCGATAATTTTAGTCTTATTTTTGATTTTTTACAAGCCCGACCGAGCAAATTCATTTTACAAAACCAGATCAATTCATTGCCGTGAAGTAGGGTAAAATAAAGCCTGTATTGATGACGCCCTGCCTGCCCGCCTTCGAGAATAGGCAGCGCAGGGTTTATCCCTGTATTCTTAAGGAATTTTGCCAGCCTTGTTTGAAATCATTTTTTTAGGCACATCTGCTTCAGCTCCTTCGGTACGCCGCAACCTGCCCGCACTGGTGGTCAAAAAAGACGAACACCGCTTTTTGATAGACTGCGGCGAAGGAACACAACGCCAGATCTTACAGTCCGGTATTGGCTTCAAAAATCTGAACCGCATCCTGCTCACCCACGGACACCTCGATCACATTCTCGGTCTGGCAGGCCTGATTTCCACCTTCATGCGGTGGGAATCGATTGACGAACTGGAAATCATCGGCACACGCAGCGCACTGGATCGCGTATATGACCTGGTTTACGGCGTTGTGCTGCGCGGCGCCGAGCCGCCCATGCCGCTGCACCTGCGCGTCGTACAGCCCGGCTTGATCTTCGAGGCTGAGGATTTCACCATCCAGGCTTTTTCGGTTTCTCACCGTGGCGCCGAAAGCCTTGGCTACCTGTTTGAAGAAAAAGGCCGCCGCCCCTTTCTGCCGGAAAAGGCCGAAGAACTCGGCATTCCCAACGGCCCTCTGCGCCGCGATCTGGTCACCGGTCAGGCAGTCACCCTTGAGGACGGACGCACCATTCTGCCGGAAATGGTGTTGGGTGAATTCCGCCCCGGTACACGGCTGGCTATCGTTGGAGATGTCGGCGATCCCGACAATTTAATTGAAATCGTTCGCGGGGTGGATGCGCTGGTCATCGAAGCTACTTATCTGGAAGAAGAAGCCGAGATGGCGCGCCATTTTGGCCACATGACCGCCCGCCGCTCGGCAGAACTGGCGCGGGAAGCCGAAGTACGCCAGCTGATTCTCACCCATGTTTCGCGCCGTTACCGCGAAAAAGATATTCTGGCTGAAGCCCAACCGGTCTTTGAAAATACGGTGGTTGCCCGCGATTTTGATGTCTTTCAAATTCGCCGCGCCAGCCCGTGACCGATTCAACCCGCGTACACACATCCACCCATGAGCAAGCGCGTCCCTCCCCTTACGGATGAAGGCTTCCATAAGTCCCACAAAGTGACGGCCGGGGCTTTGCTGATCTCAGGAGTTGGATTTTTACTGCTCGCTGTACTCCCCTACCCGGCTGCCCGCCAGCTGGGTGATTTGCTTGCCCGCGACGGCAGTCTCGAACTGCTCACCCCTGCCCTCTGGAAAGTCTTTCAGGGTGTGCTGGGTATCAGCGGCTTGCTGCTGAGCGGCTGCGCGGTGATCGCCCTGCGCTTCCCCTATCATTTTCGAATTGCCGCGGTCTGGTTGAAACAAACCCTTACCAATGCCTTTCAAAACCTGCCCGCCGATGCAAAACGCGGCCTGGACGAATCTTTTAATTCACTCCGCCAGCCAGAAATATGGCTGCCGGCTGCTGCTCTACTGGTCGTCGGGCTGGTCATAAGGGGGTTATTCGTCAACGTCCCCATGGAACATGACGAAGCCTACACCTTCAGCGTATTCGCTGTTCAACCCCTGCGGCTGGGATTGAGTGATTACCATTACCCCAACAATCACCTCTTCCACACCCTTCTCGTCCATCTTTCGTACCGCCTGTTCGGTGTTCAACCATGGACGGTGCGCCTACCGGCTTTGATAGCCGGGGCACTGCTCGCTCCGTTTGGTTATGGCCTGGCGCGGCGGCTCTATTCCCCTGCCGCTGGCTGGCTGGCCGGTTTGACCATTGCCCTGGCACCAGTGCTGGTGAGTTTCTCGGTAAATGCACGCGGTTATACCCTTCTGGCATTGTTCACCTTATGGAACGCCGGGCTGGCCGTGTACTTACTCCGTCAGGGAAATGCTTTTCACTGGCTGTTACTGGCTTTGTTCGGCGCGCTGGGGCTTTACACGGTGCCGGTGTTTGTTTATTCGTTAGCCATGCTTTATTTTTGGCTCTTTCTGGTTTGGGTGAGCGGTAAAGTTGACCGATCGCGGCGCTTTTCCTTTCCGCTGGCAGTTTTGCTGTGCGGGAGTCTCACGGTGCTGCTGGCGGGGCTGTTCTACCTGCCGGTCTTTCTCAATTCCGGAATTAAGTCGGTGGTCGCCAATCAATGGGTCGAGCCGGTTGCCCGCGAGTGGTTTCTGCCAACCCTTCAATCGCGCGTGACCGAAACCTGGCAGGAATGGACGCGTTTCGTCCATCCGGCGCTGGTAGGTTTATTCGGGCTGGGTTGGATGATTGGGTTAATCTTTCATTCCCGGCTCAGCCGATTGCCCATTCCCCTGCAGGCCGGTTTGGTCATCCTTCCGGTCATCGTATTCATTCAACGTCCCAACCCCTGGGCGCGCATCTGGCTTTTTTTAGTGCCGTTGATGCTGATTTGGGCAGCCGCAGGGCTAGCGTATCTTATTGAAACCGTTTCACACCTTTTCAAGAATCCTTCCCGAATAAGGAGCGGGCTGCTGGCCATGTTCTCGATAATTCTGCTGGCCGGTTCGGTGATATATATCGTGCAGCGCGCTCCGCTGGGTGAGCGGCGCTATGGAGGGGTTGAACAGTCGCTGCGTTTTATTCAGCCCCACCTCCAATCCGGCGATCTGGTGATCATTACCGCACCGGAAGACGCTCCCTTATGGTACTACTTTTACCAGTACAACCTGCCGCGCCAAATGCTACGCAGGGATATCCCCTTCCGGCGCGCATTTGTGCTGGTCAGCACTGCCCATCAG
>NZ_DAOUBL010000076.1:0-4096 GCF_034432615.1 Bellilinea sp.
GGTGATTCTTGACCCCACCAGCGGTGAAGTGCTGGCGCTGACCGGGGATGCCACCCCGGCCGGTGAGAGCGGGCAGCAAAGCCCGCACCCGCCCGGCAGCCTGCAAAACCCGTTTCTGGCGCTGGCCGGGTTTGCGCGCGGCCTTTCTCCGGCTTCTCTGGTTTGGGATATTCCCCTGGCAGATGAACAGGATACCGTTCCGCTGCCCGAAGAGCAGTACGATGGTCCGCTGCGCCTGCGCAGCGCGCTGGTCAACGATGACTGGGCCGCCCTGCGCGCCGTGTATGCGCAAATCGGGGCTGCCGCGCTGACCGCCACGGTTCACAATCTGGGCATCGAACAATACCGTTTACCAGCCCAGGAAGCCGGCGCCCTGAGCGACGGCGAACCGCTTTCACCGCTGGAACTGGCCCATGCTTACAGCGTTTTCGCCGCCAGCGGCAGCCTGAACGGCGTTGTCCGCGCTGAGGCTGAATTTCCGCAGCCGCGCTGGATACTGCGGGTGGAAGATTACCTCGCAAATCCGCTGCCCCTGCCGGAGCACACCGCCAGCCGGACGGTGGTCAGCAGTCAGCTGGCTTATCTGGTGCATCACGTCCTCAGCGATGATGCCGCCCGCTGGCGCACCCTGGGCTACCCCAACCCGCTGGAAATCGGGCGGCCGGCCGGCGCCAAAATTGGGCAGGCCGCCGGCGGACGATCCACCTGGGCAGCCGGTTACACCCCGCAGGCAGTGGCACTGGTATGGCTGGGCAGTGAGGAAGAAGCCGCCCCGCCGCCGGGGGCTTTTCCGGCAGCCGGCATCTGGCACGCGCTGATGCAGTACCTGCACCGCAATCAGCCGGTGCAAACCTGGCCGATGCCGCCGGGTGTGGTGCGCCTGGAAGTGTGCGATCCCTCCGGCTTGCTGCCGGGCGATGCCTGTCCCAGCCGGGTGAGCGAGGTCTTTCTGGAAAATAACCAACCAACCGGCGTAGATACGCTCTACCGCCGTTTTCAAATCAACCGCGAAACCGGCCGGCTGGCAACCGTCTTCACCCCGCCTGAACTGGTGGAAGAGAAAGTGTTTCTGGTGGTGCCGCCGCCGGCCCAGGCGTGGGCGCGCGCCGCCGGTTTGCCCCTGCCGCCTTCCGAATACGATCTGGTGCAGCAGCCGCCCGCCAACCCCAACGCTCAATTCAGCCAGCCGCGGCCCTTCAGTGTGGTTGGCGGGGTGGTGGAATTAACCGGCAGCGCCGCCGGCGCCGATTTCGCCGCTTACAGCATTCAGGTTGGGCAGGGCATCAATCCCACCGCATGGATCAGCATTCAGGAAAGCACCCGCCAGCCGGTTGAGAACGGGCGGCTTGCCGGGTGGGATACGCGCGGTCTGGAAGGGCTGTATGTGGTGCGCCTGCTGGTTGTGCGCAGCGATCAGCGGGTGGATACCAGCCTGCTGCAAGTCACGGTGGACAACACCCCGCCGCAGGTACGCATTCCCTACCCGCTGGATGGACAGGTATTCACCGGCCAATCCACCATCACCTTACAGGCCGAGGTGAGCGACAATGTGGGGCTGGCGCGGGTGGAGTGGCGGCTGGACGGGCGCAGCATCGGTGAAGCCGCGCTGCCGCCCTATGCGCTGGTGTGGGATGCCCGCCGCGGTGAACACCGGCTGGAAGTGATTGCCGTGGATCTGGCCGGCAATCAGAGCGTTTCCGATGCGGTGGTATTCCGGGTAAGGTAAAGGCGAGTTAACATAAGGTGAGTTTGGGATAAGATCAAAACCCGGCATGCGATGCCAATGCCCCCTCCTGCGCCTCCCCCAAAATCGCTGCGCGATTTTGGGGGAGGTGGGTGGGGGTGATTTTCGCCAGCACCGGTGAGTGCCGCTTTGCTCGGCGTGAGATTTCTTGTTTATGTCGCTGCGCACAGAATGACGTGCTTGTTTAATGTCCTTTTGAACGAGCGCAGCAAGGGTGGCAATCTCCTGAGGGGCTTTCTCCCGCGCCTGTGAGGGAGGGAAATCAACACCAGTGCAGGCAACTCACCACCAAGGTAAAGCAGCCTTCAGATCTAAATCTTACTGCCAGTTTGCTCAAAAAATGGTCTTAATCGCGCCGGTGAATGCGGATGTAGAGAAAAATACCCAGAAAGCCGATCACCAGCCCGCTGATGGAAGCCGCGTAAGCAAGAAAACTCAACCAGAAAGAAGTTTCCCAAATACGTAAAATCATCAGGAATGGGGCAGCGGCGCCGAAGAAAAGCAGCCCGGCGCCGATAGCCATCATACCTTTGGGTCCCATTCGTAACATCTTTTTTATCTAACCTCAGTTCGGGGTAAATCCCTTCCCCATCCGCTTGAGCAATTTCAGCCCCCACCTGCACCTCCCCTAAAATCGCCCCAGCGATTTTGGGGGAGGCGGGAGGGGGTAGCTACGTTACCAGTCAGGTTTTGCACTTCGGTCAAGTTCACATTATTTGTACAGCCAGCAGGCGGCGGTATGATCCGGCCCAACTTCAAATTCCGGCGGCACATTCACATCGCACTCACCGCGGATGATGTGCGGGCAGCGCGGATGAAAGCGGCAGCCAGCCGGCGGTTTGACCAGACTGGGCGGCTCGCCCGGCGGCACTTCCTTGAAGGTTTCGGCGTTGCGCGCGTCCGGGTCGGAGGTGGCTGCCAGCAGCGCATGGGTATAGGGATGCTTGGCATCCTGCAACAGGTGTTCCACCGGCGATTTTTCCACAATCTGCCCGGCGTACATCACAAAAATCCGCTCGGAGAAGTAGCGCACCGTCGAAAGGTCGTGGGTAATGTAGATCACGCCCAGATTGTGCGATTCCTGCAAACCGCGCAGCAGTTTGAGGATTTCCACCCGCACCGAAGCATCCAGCATGGAAACCGGCTCATCGGCAACCAGCAGCTTGGGTTCCAGAATCATCGCGCGGGCAATCACCACCCGCTGCTGCTGGCCGCCGCTGATCATATGCGGGAATTTTGGTAAAAACTCATCCACCGGCGTCATTTTGACCTCGGTAAGCGCCTTGTGGATGCGCTCCAGCCGTTCTTTTTTATCCTTGATGCCGGCCACAATCATTGGCTCTTCCAGAATGCGCTGAACATTCATAAAGGGGGGCAGTGCGCCGTAAGGGTCCTGCTGCACGTATCCCACCTGCCGGCGGTACCAGCGCAGCGTATTGGCATCCATCTGACTGATGCGGTACTTGCCCTGAAAGACCACATCGCCCTGGGTGGGGCGGTTGAGTCCCAGAATGGTTTTCATCAGGCTGGATTTGCCGCAGCCCGACTCACCCACCACGGCAACAGCCTCGCCCTGCTGCAGGTCAAAACTGACATCATCCACCGCTTTGACATAACCGGCGTGACCAAAACCAAAGCGGCGCAGCTCGAACCACACCCGCAGGTTTTGAATGGAAAGCAGCGGGGCATTTTCAACCGCTTCGTTGCCGGACAAGGCGTTTTGTTGTACTACTGCATCCTGAACGGTCATCCTTAACTCCTTGCCTCTTTTTCGTACAGCCAGCATTTGACCTGCCGCCCGTCCGGGTGTTGAAACATGGGCGGATCTTGATCGCACTTTTCAAAACGCAGCGGGCAGCGCGCCGCAAAACGGCAACCGGTGGGCGGATTGATCAGACTGGGCGGCTGACCGGTGATAAACTCCGGCTCCACCGTGCTGCGCAGTTTGGGCACGGATGCCATCAACTTCTGCGAGTAGGGATGCAGCGGCGCAGTGAAGAAGCGGTAAGCATCGCTCAACTCCACCATTTGCCCGGCATACATCACGCCCACCCGGTCAGCCAGTTCGCTGGAGGTGGCAATATCATGGGTGATGAGAATGAAGCTGGTGGCAATTTCCTTTTTGATGCGCTTGAGCAGGTTCATGATGTTGGCCTGGGTCAGCACATCCAGCGCCGAAGTTGGCTCATCCAGAATGACCAGATCCGGCGCAGTCACCAGCGCCATGGCAATCGCCGCGCGCTGGCGCATCCCGCCGCTCAATTCAAATGGGTAGCGGGTGAGGAAGTCCACCGGAACGCCTACACGCTGGAACATATTGGCGGCCTGCACCAGCGCTTCTTCTTTGCGCAC
>NZ_DAOUBL010000077.1:0-14554 GCF_034432615.1 Bellilinea sp.
TTCGCAAAATTGATCGTGATTTACCATACCGTCTCTCCACTTGAGTCATCTATCAGGGCTTAAAGTAGGCTCGGGCGGCCAGTTTGCGGGCGATTTCCTCCACCTGAATGGTGTAATCGCCGCTTTCAATTCGCTGGCGGATTTGATTGAGGCGCTCATTTTCCAGTTCCGGCGCGCTGTCTGCAGCTGAACGCGCCTTTGCCAGCAGGCGCGCATCCGACGAGAGCGAAACGCTATCCCGCCGCTGAGCAAAGCCATTGGCCTCCTTGACCATTTTGCGGTCAGCGCGTTGGATAGGGTCTGCGCCTTGCGGAGTTAAGGGGTTGATTCCATTGTTCTCAATCTTCATAGGTCTTACCTCCAGGAGCCAAAAACGGTAGATAAATCACGTGTTTACAGTATCGGATGTTTTGGCTCAAACTTTACCCCTTGCGCAGATTCAGCGCCTGCGCAATCATCGTGTCAGTTTGCTGAAAGGTGCGCACCGACATCTGAAAGGAACGCTGCAGAGACATTAACCGCGTCATTTCGCTGGATAAATCCACGCTCGACTGTTCGACGGCGTGCGCGGCGATCATCCCAAAATTTGCCGAGCCCGGCGTTCCAACCTGCGCCGCGCCGGAAGCCTGGCTTGCCAGCCAGACATTATGCCCCTGCGAAAACAAGCCGCTGGGGTTGACAAAGCGTGCCAGTTGTACCTGACCGGCAATCAGGCGTGTGCCATCCTGAAGGGTGGCCTGCACGCTGCCATCCGGCAGGATATAGATATCCGTGGTTCCGTCGGGTATCTGCCCGTTCCAGACCAGCCGGTAGCCCGCCGCCGTAACCAGCTGACGGCTGGAATCCAGCAGAAATTGTCCGTCGCGGGTATAGCCGGTAGTTCCATCCGGCAACCTGACCTGAAAGAAACCCTCGCCCTGAATCGCCCAGTCCAGCGGGTTTGCCGATTGGCGTAAGGCACCCTGGCGCATCAACGCCTGCGTGCTGGCCAGGGTAACCCCTTCCAATGTACGCTGATTGAGCAATTCCTGGAAGTTCGAGCGGCTGGCTTTGAAACCGGCCGTGTTCATGTTCGCCAGATTGTTGGAAACCACATCCAGATCGAGCAGTCGGCTGAGAATATCCTGCCGGGAGATATTAAGGGTGTGAAAGAGGGAAGATGACATGATAACGGCACTCCTATCCAATTCTGCCCAGTGAGGCAATGGTCTTACCCAGCAATTCGTCCTGATTTTGCACCATTTTCAAAGCGGCTTCGTAAGCGCGCCCGACTTCCACCAGTTGGGTCATCAACTGGGTGGGGTTGGCGTTCGACATTTCCAGGGCTCCCTGAACCACCCGCACGGGCCCCTGCTGGGTAGAAGCCGCTGGTCCACTGTAAAGGTTGCCTTCTTCGCGCTGAAGTTCGGTGCGCGGATCGGCAAAGCGCGCCAGCCCCAAGCGTGCCACCTGGGCGCCGTTGACCTGAATACTGCCATCCGGCAACACCATAATCTCGCCGTCCGGCAGGCGGATGGGCTGACCGCCTTCGTTCAATACAAGATAACCATCCACCGTGACCAGATTGTTCTGCGCATCCCGCAAAAATCTGCCGTCGCGGGTGTAACGATCACCTTGCGGGGTACGCACGCGGAAAAAGCCTTCGCCTTTGATGGCCAGATCCAGCGGGTTTTGGGTCAGCTGCAAACCGCCCTGCGTGAAATCGGTCACCTGCGGGCCGAGTTGTGTGCCAAGCCCCAACAGCCCCACATAACTCAGCCGTTGGTTTTGCAGCACGTTGCCGGGGGAATACAAAACCGGTGTCTGCGCCCAATCCTGGGCATCGGTAAGAATTTGCTTGAAGCCGGGCGTTTCGATGTTGGCCACATTGTGCGCCAGAATCTGCTGGCGGGCGGCGTTCATAATCATTGCCGAAACTGCCGAATACATGCCTTTAATCATCGGATATAACCTCCTTGAACATTCGGGGTGCTGCGCTGCTGAACACTCAACACAAGGCGCACTTCCTCACGGGTCATCCCCATCTGGCGGGCAATATCCACTTCGGACATTTGCGCAGCAGCCATGGCAACAATCAGACGATTGCGCTCGGCCGGGTCGCTTGCCGGTGCAGCAGGCGGTTGGGTGGCGGGGCGGTTTTTGGAAACCTCCAGCAGCTGCTGGAAGTCAGCCTGCCCCAAAATGCCGGCCGGCGGCTGGGTGAGCGGGGCAGCGGCCTGATCCGTCTTCCGGCTGTTTTCCACCAACGTGCGCATTTGCTCGGTCACCGGGTTGAGCTTGTCAGCCTGTGCCTGCCGCCCCTTCATCAGGGCCGTTTCGCGCATCAATTGAAGCAGCGTGTAGGTATCTTCCAGTGAGACTCGCGGAATGTTACTCATGGCTCATCACCACCTTCAGGTTGATCAATGCTCGCGCATGCAACTGGCACACGCGCGATTCGGAGATTCCCAAAACTTTTCCAATTTCTTTGAAGTTCAATTCATCATGGTAATACAGAGACAACACGAGTTGTTCCCGCTCCGGCAAACTGCGGATGGCTTTCGCCAGCTGCTGGCGCAAATCCTCATCCAGCGAAAGTTCCTGCGGGTCAACCTGGCGTTCATCGCCCAGCCGGTCGTGCAGGTCGCTCTCTTCGCTGTCCACATCGGCGGGCGCATCCAGCGAAAGCATAAAGCGATTGGAATCCATCAGGCCGCGCTGGACGGTATCCACGTCGGTTTTCAGGTGAGCGGCAATTTCCTCATCGGTCGGCTCGCGTTGATGAATCAGCCACAGTTCCTCCACCGCCTTTTGGATGGCGCGCACCCGCTGGCGGGCGGTGCGGCTCATCCAGTCCACCGAACGCAGGTAATCCAGCACTTTTCCGCGGATACGCACGGCGGCATAGGTGCTGAAGCGTGTGCCAAATTGAGGGTCATAGCGGTCAACCGCTTCAATCAAACCCAGCAACCCCTGATGAAGCAGGTCTTCGTACTCGCTGCCCAAATCAGGGGTAATGCCAAGGCGGCTGAGCAGGTAACGAACCAGCGGCACCGATTGGAGCACCAGCTGCTCGCGCGCTTCGGCGCTGCGAGTTACCAGATACACTTCCAAAGCCGCTGTCGAAAGTTCCTGAACAGCCATTCAGAATTACTCCTTCACCTCGCCGGCGGACGGCTGGCTTGCTGCCTCTCCGCCGGTTTGAGCATTGACCTTTCCGCTATGGGGTGCGGCTTCCTGCCGAACGGCTTGCTCCGCAACCCGGCTGTTTGCCAGACCGGAAGACACCTGATAAGTCAGAAACCACAACACACTTCCCAGCGAAACCACACCCACCACAGCGCGGAGAAAGACCTCCATCAGCGTCGCGCCGGACATGAAGGAAACCAGTACAATCACCAGCGTGACGAGCAGCAAAATCAGGGTTGAGAAGGAAAAGAACACCTCGGCAAACAGCGGCAGGGTTACCTGCGGTGCGGGCGGTTTTTTCCCGGCAGGCGGTTTCTTTGTCTTTTGTTCCTTTTCCGGTTGGGGATCTTTATTCTTCGCCATCAGTCCTGATTCCATCCTTTCCCAAAGAGTGCCGCGCACAGGCGGGAGGCTTCGGCGGCCTGAAATTTAGCGGCGGTTTCCTTGCCATACGCAAAATAACGCAGTGGGTAGGGAGTACGCCGCGCAAAGTTATAGACACTGCCAAAGGTCATTGTTTCGTCCATGCGGGTAAAGATCATTCCATTCAGGCGGAAAACACCCAGCGCGGCGCTGATCTGCACCAGATCACTCTCGCGGGTCAGCGCCGAGGCTACCAGCCAGGTCACCCGCTGGGGAATCTGGCTGAGCAGTTCGCCCAATTCAACCAGCGGATCTTCCCGGCAGGGGTTGAAACCGGCCGTATCTACCAGAAACACATCCGCATCCTGTATTTCGTCCGCAATGAGTTGAACATCCTGAGGCCGGTAAACCAGTCTGAGCGGGATGTTGAGCGCATCGGTGTAGGCGCGTGCTTCAGCAATCGCACCGGTGCGGATGGTATCCGCACATACCCACACCACCTTTTTAGCCAGGTGCTGGCTGTACAACATTGCCAGTTTTGCGGTGGTACTGGTCTTTCCGCTGCCGCTGGCGCCCACCAGGCAAACCCAACGCCCCGGCAGACGCAACGCCCCCGCAGCCGGCAGGCGCAGTTCAGCAGCCAGGACTTCCTGAACATAACGAACGCATAAATCATCCTCTTTCAACATCGCTGCGCCAAGGGTCTGGTTCAGGCGTTGCAAGGTGCGCCGCACAAAATCGGCCTCGACACCCTGCTCCAGCAGCCGCTGCTGAACGCGCTGCAAACTGGGGGGCAGCTGCCGGGCAGCGGCGGTTGCAGGCGGGGCTTCCGGCTCGACAGGCGGACATTCCAGCGCCGCCCCTTTTAGTTCCTCAACAGCAGGACGGGCTATCTGTTTTTGGGCAGAGCGCACCTCGGCGCGGCTGAGGTGGGGCGGTGACCAGCGCTGGGGTTGGTGGGTTGGGGTCTTTTCACCCGGCGGGAAGGCCGGTTGACCACCTACCCACTCAATGGCTGGCGCCGCTTCCTCAAACTCAATGTGAGCGCCATCGGCGCTGCGGCGCAGAACGGTTTTCGGTTGGGCGGTTTGGGCAGCCGTGTTTTGCAGCGGTGGGGCGGCGACCACCTCTACGCCCTTCTTGCGCCACACATTCCACACCGGCCCCATCGGAATTTCACGCGCCGAGAGCACAATGGCATCCGGGCCAAGTTCAGCCTGAATGCGCTGCAGGGCTTCGAACATCGTTTCACATTGATATTTGCGCGTTTCCATGCTCACCTCTCACCATGCTCAACTTTGACCATTCCCCAGCACCGCCCCCAAATCCAACATGCCGTGGGCTTTAACCCGCGTACCGGGGCTGACTTCGGAAAAGGCCAGCACCACCAGATTGGGCAGCGATTGCGCCGCCAGCCGGCGGAAGGCCAGCCGCAGTTCTCGCGGGCAGAGCAGAATTGGGAAATACCCCAGCTGCGCCAGTCCTTCCATTTGCTCACCGGCTTTCATCAGAAGGGTTTGCGCCAGTCCGGCATCCAGCGAAAGCGCCGGACCATTATCGGTGGATACCAAAGCGCTGCGTAGCAGCGACTCAACCTGCGGCGAAAGGGTGAACACATGCAGGGTGTTGTTCTCATCGCGGTACTGCGCCGAAATGGTGTTGGCCATGGTCTGGCGCACGGCTTCCGCCAGTATATTCGGGTCGCGGGTCACGGCTGCATGATTGGCAAGTACCTCCAAAATGCCGCTCAAGTCTCGAATCGGCACTCTTTCGCGCAGCAGGTTGCGCAGTACACTCTGCACCTCACCCAGCGTCAACATTTCGGGCACGACCCCCTCTACCGAAGCCGGTGACTTCTGGCGCAGTTGATTGATCATTTCCTGCACCAGCTGCCGGCTGAGCAAATCGGGGGCGTGGTTGCGCACCGTTTCGGTCAGATGCGTGCTGAGCACGGACAGCGGCGAAACCACCGTGTACCCTTTCAACTCGGCCTGATTCTGTTCGGCTTCGCTGATCCAAACTGCCGGCAGCCCAAAGGCCGGCTCAATGGTATGGATACCCTGTAATTCACCATCCACACTCGAACCCGGAATGGCTAACATACGGTCAATCATCAATTCACCGCTGGAGACTTCCTGCCCGCGAATTTTGATGCGGTAGGCGTTCGGGGCAAGGCGCAGGTTATCGCGGATGCGCACCACCGGCAGCACCAGCCCCAATTCGGCCATCAACTGGCGGCGGATACTGGTGATGCGCCGCAGCAGGTTATCCTGGGCATCTTCTTCAATCAGCGGGACCAGCCCGTAACCAATTTCCAGTTCAATCGGGTCAACCACCACCATTTCCAGCATCTGTTCCGGCGTTTCGGGTTCGGCAACGGTCGGCGCGGCAGCAGTCATCACCTGAGCGGCCTGTTCTTCCAGACGGGCTTTGTTGACAAAATAAGCACCCACCCCAAACCCCACGCTGATTAACCCAAATGGCAGTTTGGGCAGACCCGGCACCAGCATCATCAAAGCCACCAGAATGGAACCTACCGCCAGCACATTGAAATTGGAAATCTGTCCGAACAGCTCGTTGCCCAGCGAGGATTCCGAGGTGGAACGGGTCACAATCAAACCCGCGGCTGCCGAAACCAGCAGCGCCGGCACCTGCACAGCCAGACCCGCCCCAATCGTCAGCAGCACATAGGTTTGCAGGGCATCCGCCAACGATAAGCCGCGCTGAAGCACGCCGATCACAAACCCGCCGATGATGTTGACCAGCATGATAATGATGGCGGCAATCGCATCGCCGCGCACAAATTTACTGGCGCCGTCCATTGCCCCGTAAAAATCGGCTTCGGCTTCGATGGCTTTGCGGCGCTGGCGGGCTTCGCTTTCATCAATCAAACCGGCGTTCAGGTCGGCATCAATCGCCAGCTGCTTGCCGGGCATGGCGTCCAGCGTGAAGCGCGCCGCCACTTCTGCCACGCGGCCCGCCCCACTGTTGATCACCACAAACTGGATGATCATCAGGATCAAGAAAATAACAAAGCCGACCACATAGTTACCGCCAACGATCAGATTACCAAAGGTAGCCACAATTGCGCCGGCTTCGCCGTTGAGCAAAATCAACCGGCTGACCGAGATGTTGATGCCCATGCGCAGCAGAGTGACCAGCAGTAAAACGGTTGGGAAAGCTGAAAATTCCATCGGCTGGCGGATGTACATGGTGAGCAGCATGATGCCGATGGAAACCGCAATGCTAAAGGCCACCAGTAAGTCCACCAGCAGCGGCGGCAGGGGCACCAGCATCAGGCCGACAATCACCACCAGCGTAAACGCCATGACAATATCTTTGGAGCGCAGTAAACTCTGCAGGGACTGGATCATCGGGTTAGAAGTACGCGTTGCTGTGGTCATCTTTTGCCTTTTTATCCTCCCACGGGGTGAGGTTGTGCCGGGCTGCGTCCGCGCAGACGGTACACGTACGCCAGCACTTCCGCCATAGCCAGATACAAATCCGGGGAAATCTCCTGGTCAATTTCAATCGTTTTGTACATCGCCCGCGCCAGCGGGATATTCTGAACAATCGGAATGTTGTGTTCGCGGGCAATCGCCACAATTCTTTCGGCTACGCGCAACGCGCCTTTAGCGATGACGCGCGGGGCATTCATCCCCTCGTGATACTCGATGGCAATTGCCAGATGGGTCGGGTTGGTGACCACTACAGTTGCCTTGGGGACTTTAGCCATCATTCGGTTGCGGGCAATCCGCCGCTGTTGAGCGCGGATACGACTTTTCAGAAATGGGTCACCCTCCGAACGCTTGAATTCCTCTTTGATTTCCTCTTTGGTCATACGCAGGCTGCGCAGCCAGTCCCAGCGCTGATAGGCGTAATCGGCAGCCGCAAGCACCAGATAAACACCGCCCACCCGCAGCATCAGGTTAACCGCCAGATCCGCAAACAGGCTCAACGCACTGCGGTAGTCGGTTTGCAGCAGGACGGCGAATTCCTCAATATGACCGCGCAGGTAACTGTACGCCACCCAGCCCACCACCAGCAGTTTGAGCAGAGCGCGCACAATTTCCACCAAACCGCGCAGGGAAAAGATGCGTTTGAAACCGTTGAGCGGATTGAGCCGCTTGAAATCGAAACCGATTTTTTTGCTCGTCCACAAAAAGCGCGTCTGTCCCATGGTAACGGCAATTGCCGTGAACATCAGCGCGAAGAGCATCAAACCCAACGGCGGCAGTACCTGACTGCCAATTGAATAAACCATTTGCAGCAGAACTTTCTCACTCAATTCGACCGTTGCAATCTGCGCCAGCGATTGGGTGATGAGCGTCGCAAATGAGGTGTTGATTTCTTTGCCCGGCCCGCGCAACAAAAAAGCCGCCGCCAGTAGAATGACAGCCGTGTTCAATTCCTGGCTGCGCGCCACCTGTCCTTCTTTACGCGCATCCTCAATTCGTCGCGGGGTTGGGGCTTCGGTCTTGTTGCTCATTGCTCAATTCCCAATCAACGTCAGCATGCGCGGCGCAATTTCGCGGTACAGGTTGCCGATTAAGGGCAGTCCCACAACGATGACCAGCCCCATGGCAATCAACGAAACGCCAATTTTCAACGGCAAACCGAGGAAATAAACCTGCACCTGTGGAGCAACCCGCGCCAGTAAACCCAGCGTGAGGTCGGTCAAAAACAAGGCGGCCATCACCGGCAGCGCAAGGTGTACTCCCGCCAGAATTAACTGAGCGGTTGTTTGCATGAGAACATCCATGCGGTCGAGCGGAAGCGGCGCCATCAGCGGCAAAATTTCAAAGGTTTTTTTGACCGCAATCAAAAACAGGTGATGCCCGTCAATCACCAGAAAATAAAGCATCACCACCATCATAAAAAATTGATCCAGCGCGGTGGAACTTTCGGCAATGGCGGGATTGAACAGGCGGCTGGAAGCAAAACCGCTGCCCAAACCCATCGCTTCACCGGCAATTTGCAGCGCACCGAAGGTCAGTCGGGCGGCAAACCCGGCCAGCGTACCGATCAATACTTCACGAGCCACCCAAATAGCGTAAGCCAGTCCGTCCATCCACTCGGTTTGAGGCGGCAGAGGCTGCCAAGGCAATAAAATTGCCGCCAGGATCAATCCCAGTCCAACCCGCACCTGTAAGGGAATGGTCTGCCCGCCCAGCACCGGCACGGCAATCATCAACGCCAGAATCCGGGTCAGGGCAAGAAAATACAACTGAGCCTGCGCGACCGAAACAATCACAATCGTTCTCTCCCACGGCAGAACTTAGTTTCAGGATAACGGATTCGGGCAAAAAATTCCGTAAAGTCGGAGTGAAGCTCGTCTAAATATGGCGTAAAAAATTCAATCCTGCAAAGCACGCTGAATGCGCTGCGCAAGGCCTTGGGCATCCAGCGGTTTGACAAAGAAATCAACAACCCCCAGTTCTCTGGCGCGCAGCACCACTTCGGGAAACGCCAGCCGTGAAACAACAAACACCAGCGTTCCCTGCAGGGCTTGCGCCTGCTGCAGCCCTTCCAGTACTTCCAGTCCGTTGGCAGCCGGTAGAAACAAGTCCAACAGTAAAGCCTGCGGCTGGTAACGGCTGAGCAGATCAGGCAGGTCGGCTGCTTCACGAGCCATCACAACCTCAAAACCGGCGCGCTGCAAAGCCAGCCCGGCCAGGTCGCGCTGCAGGGCATCCGGTATCAGCAGGATGATACGCCTGGTTTGCTCTTCCATGACCGATTCTTCCTTAAACCGATACCCCTAAAATATCGCCAACACGCTGTTGAAAACGCTCCAAACGCGCTTCATCCAGCGATAGAATGGTCAGCACATCCGGATGGAGCACATCGCAAAACAGACCCTGCTGGCTGCCCTGTACCTTAATGGTCAGGTAGTTGGCCAGGTTGACGATGGCCGGCAAAACCGGGCTGGCGTGGGCGGATGACGGGTAATGGTGAAATGAAATGGCATCCATTAAAACCGTAGGAAAGCCCCAGCGTTGGGCAATCAAGCCGCCTACGCGGGCATGATCAATACCAATCAATTTCTCTTCCACCAGCCAGAGCGGTTGATTGTATTTTTGAACGTACAGGATGATTTGGCTGTAATCGGTCAGCACATACTGATCCAGCAGCAGTTTGCCAATATCGTGCAGCAGGCCGGCAACATAAGCCTCTTCCGGATCGGGATAAGCCAGTGTGCGGGCTGCCCATTCAGCGGTAACCGCCGTACCCACCGAATGATTCCATAACTCGCCGGCCCCCAAGCGGTAACCGCTCAACTGGCGATTCATCGAGTCAACCGCCACCGAAGCCAGCAGCAGCGACTTCAAACGCTTGACGCCGATGCGCACCACTGCGTCATTCAAAGACGTACACGTGCGTCCATACCCCAACGACGCCGAATTCGCCATTTGCAGCACCAGCGCCGCCAGCGCCTGATCCAGCCCAATATATTCGGCAATCATCCCAAGGCTGACTCTGGGATTTTCCAATTCTTTCAGCACACGCGTCACATTCGAGGGAATTGGCCGCAGATGATTAACCGATTGGAGAATGGCCTGGACACGTTGAGTCAGCATTGAATTGCTCCGTTGCAAAAGGTCAGGGTGTCAACCCCGGCAGAGAGTTGAATAACTCGGCGGTGAATACCAGGATTTGCTGCAGCATCCACGAACCCAAAATCACCAGCACCAGAATAATGCCGATCATCTTTGGGACAAACGAAAGGGTCGGCTCATTGATCTGGGTTGCCGCCTGCACCAGACTGATCAGGCTGCCCACCAGCAGGCTGACCAGCATGACCGGCCCCGCCAGAATCAGAGCCATGGTGATCGCTTTTTGCGCCAGAGTCATGACAAAGGCTTCGGTCAAGGCATCCTCCTCATTGCAAGAAACTCAACGCCAGACTGCGCACAACCAGATACCAGCCATCCACCATCACAAACAGCAGCAGTTTGAACGGCAGCGCCACCAGCGAAGGCGGCAGCATGATCATGCCCATCGAAAGCAGCACACTGGAAACAACCAGATCAATAATCAAAAAGGGGATGAAAATCACAAACCCCATCGTAAAAGCCGTGCGCAGTTCGCTGATGACAAAAGCGGGAAAGAGCGCGACAGTGGGGATGTCTTCCAGGGTTTGCGGGCGCTGCTCGCCGCTCAAATCCAAAAACAACTGGATGTCTTTTTCGCGGGTATTGGCGAACATGAAAGCCCGCACCGGCTCGACCGCCCGCTTGAAGGCCGTTTCCTGGTCAATTTCCTCTTTCAGATAAGGCTGAATGGCCGTTTGATCCACCTGCTGATAAACCGGCGACATGATAAAAAAGGTCAACAGCAGCGATAAACCAATCACCACCTGATTTGGCGGAATGGTGGGTGAACCGATGGCGCTGCGCAGCATGGACAGCACAATCACAATGCGGGTGAATGAAGTGGCCAGGATGAGAATTGCCGGAGCCAGCGAAAGCACGGTCAGCAGTACCAGCAGCTGCACCCCGCTGGTCACCTGTTTTGGCTGACCCTGCGGCTCAATGGTCAGGGTTACGCCCGGCGCGCTCAGGTTGGGATCACCCACACAGCCGCTCAAAAACAATGAAACCAGCGCCAGCGCAACCAGCAGGATGATTGTCTTTTGACGGTCGGAAAGGCTGGTCAACCATGCTTTGTTTTTCATGGCGAAATTATCCCTTTCCATTGGTTTTGACCTGTAAAAATCCCTGTAAGAGGCGGTTGAAATCCTGTCCGATGGGGATGGGCTGCTCTTCTTCGGCAGTGTTGGGCAGGTGGACTTCGGAAATGAGCGCAATATTCTGGTCGGTTGCCCCAATCAAAAAGTGCTGATTGCCCACCTGCACCAGATGCAGGGCTTGTTTGGGAGAAAGACGGATCGATTCTGCCACCATCATCTGACCGCCGCGGCCCAAACGGCGCGGGTTGCGCGTCCAGCGCATTGCCAGCACGCCAAAGCCAACAATCATCAGCAGCACGCCTCCCAGTTTTACCGCCACCCCCACAAAATACAGGCCAGAAAATTCACCGGCGTTGGCTTGAGGGGCAGCCCCGCCACCCAAAGCCAGCGCAAGGCAGGCAATCAGGCTGAGCGCCAGCAGCCCGGCCTGCATCTTTTGCCGCCGGCTGGCAGCCGCATACCACTGCTTGATGCGGTTTATCCAGGACGACATCATAGACCACCCTTGCGGTTTTCGGGGCTGATCACTTCGGTAATGCGCACGCCGAATTTATCATCCACCACCACCACTTCGCCGCGTGCGATCAGCAGGTCATTGACAAACACATCTACCGGATCCCCGGCCAGGCGGTCCAGTTCGACCACCGAACCGTTCTGCAAATCCAGAACCTGCTGCAAGGTCATGCGGGTGCGCCCCAATTCAACCGTCACCTTCAGCATGACATCCATGAACAGGTCAATGCTGGCGCTTTCGCGCGTGGAAGTCTTGACCGCACTGGAGGAGGCGGTGCGAACAGGTGGGGAAGAATTTTCAAATTCATTGAGATTTTGCTCGTTCATCATTCACCTCTCGATCTCATCGGCAGGGTCGGCCGGTTCGCGAATGACCCCGCTAATTTGAATGGCCAGATTGCGGCCGCTGCGTCCCACTCTGCCGGTGAACCGCTTGCGGCGGGCAACTTCCACCACCAGCGGCTCACGGATGGAAGTATCCAGCTGGATGACATCTCCGACAGCCAGATTTAAAATTTCTCTCAAATGCAGTTCAGCCTGACCCAGCGGCACGCGGATGGGAAGGGTAACCCGCTGCATGTTCTGCAGCACTTTTTCGCGGGTGGTGTAATCCTGCTGCTGTTCTTTGCGCCCGGCAATCCAGATGTGTGGATTAAGTACGTTGGCAATCGGTTTGAGGGTATTGAAGGGAATGAACATACTCATCGTGCCGGTGGTGCCTTGAATGTTCAATTCAAAGGTCAGCAGCATCACCCGTTCGTTGCCCATAATCATCTGCACCCAGTGCTGGTTGGTGGTCGAATCTTCCAGAGTGGGTTCCACTGAAACCACCTTGCTCCAGGCGGCTTTGATATCACCCAGCATGTGCTCCACCAACCCGCGCAGCAGCGACTGGTCAATTTCGGTCAACTGGCGGTCTTGATAGCGGCCCTCGATCTTTCCGCCCAGCCGCTGTTCCAGAATCAGGTAACTGATGTTGGGGCTCATCGTAATCACCACCTGACTGGGCAGCGGAGCAAGGTTAATCATGTGAAAGAGCGAGTTGGGCGGAAAATCTTTGAGAAAATCATGAAAGCGTCCCTGTTCGGTGTGTACCAGACGCGGGCGCAAATTGGTGCGCAGAAAAGTCGGCAGCGAGGTCGTCAGCCGCTCGGTCAGGTCTTCATGCACCAGTTCCACGGCGCGCATCTGTTCCTTGGAGAAGCGGTCCGGTGACCAGAAGTTGTAGGCGGTCACCTTCTTGCCTCCCTCGGTTTCGGCGCGCCCGCGCTGCTCGCCGCCCTGATTGATCAGTTCGGCAAGATTGACGCTTTCCTGACCGTCCTTCTGGTCAACCTCAATGGCGCCTTTGAGTAGTGCGTCAATTTCCGACTGCGATAACATGGGTCACTGCACCACAAATTCTGTGAAATAGACGGACAGCAGATGAAATTCCGGCAGGCGCTGCGAAATGGCCTGCATCAGTTCCTGCCGCAGCCGTTCCTTGCCCTCGGCAGTGTACAATTCTTCAAAGGTTTTGGTGGAAAGCAGCGTAATCACCACATCATCCATCACCGGCATCCGCGATTGAATGCGGGTTTCAAAATCATTTCCTGCCGCAGCCGTTTCTCCCGCCCCATGATCACCGGAGGATTTAGCGGTTTTTGCATCTGCCGGGGCTTCTTCGGGCGCAAATTCCAGCACGACCGTCAGGCGGATGTATTTACGCCCGCTGGGGTCGGCCAGATTGATGATTTTGGTGGACATGTTGACCATAATCCCCTCGCCCGGCTGATAGACATGCGGGGTGGGAGTTGGTTCTGCGGCTGCCTCAACCGTCCCTAACGGCAGGCTGCTGCGTGAATAGTCGTAAACCAGATGAAACGGCTTGGGGAAATCATCCGGCGCAAACATGATGTAGGCAGTCGCCAGCGAAATGGCTGCAATGGCCGTGACCACCAGAAAGGTCATCACTTTGGTTGCAATGCTGAGAATGCTCAATACTTTACTCATTGCTCATGCTCCTTCATTAAGGCTGCGGAACATTGGGGGCTACATTCAGGTTTTCAACCCCGATCACACTGTTTTCAACGGGATAAACAATGATGATATCCACGCGGCTGTTCAGCGCACGGTGAGCGGGTGTATCGTTTGGAAAGATGGGGTCATATTCCCCCCGCCCGGTAATGATCAGACGGCTGGGGGCGATTCCGTTTTGCATCAAAAAGTCCGCCACACTCATCGCCCGTGCCAGCGATAGTTCCCAGTTATTTCGGTAGGGTGAATCGGCGGGCAAGGAGTCATCGGTATGCCCCACCAGCCGAATGGGATTGTCAATCGGCCGCACCATCTCTACAATGGTGTGCAACACTTCCAGAGCAGAGGGAGAAAGTTCTGCCCTTCCGGGGGCGAATACCAGTTTTTCACTCAGCGAAATCAGTACACCCTCGATGTTGGTCTGCACGCTGACTTCATTGCCGAACTGCGTACCGGATAACATACGGGTCAACTGGCCGGCCACCTCTTCGGATTTTGGCGGAGCTTCCGGAATGCCCGGCACGACAATCGGCTTGGGCTGACCGTTTTCAATGCTGCCGCCGCTCTGGTTGATCTGGACATCCACCACGCGCGCCGCCCCGCCCAGTGAAAACGCCGCCCGCATGCTCTCCGCCAGCCGCTTGTACTTTTCCACATCAATCTGACCCATGGAGTACAGCACCACGAACAACACCATCAACAAGGTGATGAAGTCCGCGTAACTAACCAGCCAGCGTTCGCTGTTTTCGCCGCCTTCACCGCCGCCACCGTGTGCCATGGCTTACGCTCCTGCTTCTTTTG
>NZ_DAOUBL010000078.1:0-13380 GCF_034432615.1 Bellilinea sp.
CGGGCAATATAGCGCGGGATGAATTCCAGCGGGCCGGGGCGGTAAAGCGCCACCATGGCAATCACATTGTCCACATTGCGCGGCTTCATTTGAGTCAGGTAACGGGTCATGCCCGTGCCTTCCAGTTGAAAGACGCCGGCGGTATGCCCTTTGCTGAGAAACTCGAAGGTGAAGGGGTCGTCAATCGGGATGTTCTCCAGCGTGTACCTTACGCCGTGACGTTTTTCGATCAGGTCGCAAGCGCGCTGCATGATGGTCAGGGTTGCCAGACCCAAAAAGTCCACCTTGAGCAGCCCCAGCGACTCGACAATGGACATTTCAAACTGGGTAACCGTCTTGATGGGGGATTCTTCCGAGCCGCTGGTCGGGCGGTGCAATGGGATGTACTCAATGATGGGCTTGTCGGTGATGATCACCCCGGCAGCGTGCGTGCCGGCGCTGCGGATGGAACCCTCCATGTGGGCAGCAGTGTCAATCAGGTCTTTCAGGTAGGGGGTGCTCTCGTAGAGCGCTTTCAGTTCCGGCACCTGTTCGAGCGCCTCGGCGATGGTAACCGGCTTGCCGGGAATGTTGGGAATCAACTTGCTGACGCGGTCAACTTCGGTGAGGGGGATGTCCATCACTCTGCCCACATCGCGCACAGCGGCGCGCGCCCCCAGCGTGCCAAAGGTGATGATTTGCGCCACCCGGTCATCCCCGTACTTGCGGGCGCAGTATTCCATCATCTGAGCGCGCTGATCGTCCTGAAAGTCAAGGTCAATATCCGGCATGGAAATACGCCCGGGGTTGAGAAAACGCTCAAAAATCAACCCGTGCGCAATTGGTTCCACATTGGTGATTTCCAGTGTGTAAGCCACAATCGAGCCGGCTGCCGAACCGCGCGCATTGTACCAGATGCCTTTTTCGCGGGCATGGCGGCACAAATCCCACACGATGAGGAAGTAGGCATCGAAACCCATCTGGTGGATGACGGCCAGTTCGTATTCCAGCCGTTCGCGCGCCTGAGCGATGAGCGGAGAAGCACTGTACCGGCGCTGTAAGCCTTCCTCGCACAGGCTGCGCAGGTAGGTTTCCACCGTGCAGCCGGGCGGCACCTCAAAGACCGGCAGATGGTAGCCCTTGCTGGAAAGGTCTACATTGACCCGCTCGGCAATCAGCAAGGTATTGTGCAGCGCTTCCGGCACTTCCTTGAAAATTTCCGCCATTTCCTGCGGCGGGCGCAGGTAGTAGGTGTTATCGGTCATGCGGAAGCGGTTTTTATCGCTGAGCAGTGAGCCGGTTTGAATCGCCAGCAGAATGTCCTGATAGCGGGCGTCTTCCGCTTCAATGTAATGCACATCGTTGGTGGCAACAAAACGCGCCGGATAGCGCGGCGCCAGTTCCTTCAAGGCACGGTTGATCTCTTCCAGTTCGGGAATCTGATGGCGCTGCAGTTCAAAGAAAAAGTTATCCTTGCCAAAGACCTCGTAGTACCAGTCCACCCGTTTGCGGGCTTCCTCAATGCCCTTTTCCAGAATCAATTGGGGAATTTCGGCAGCCATACAGCCAGAGGTGGCAATCAGCCCTTCGGCATGTTTTGCCAGAAATTCGTGGTCAATGCGCGGGTAGTAGTAAAAACCTTCCAGCTGGGCGGCGCTGGCAATTTTCAGCAGGTTTTGGTAGCCGGTTTCATTTTCCGCCAGCAGCAACAGGTGACTGGCGGATTTATCCAGTTTGGGGTCGCGGTCGCGCATTCCGCGCGGGGCAAGGTAGGCCTCCATGCCGATGATCGGCTTTACCCCCGCGGCTTTGGCAGCGTTGAAGAATTCGATCACCCCGTACATGCTGCCGTGATCGGTGATGGCCACCGCCGGCATGTTCATCTGCTTAACGCGCTCAATCAGCTTCTTGATGTGCGAGAAGCCGTCCAGCAGCGAGTATTGCGTGTGAACATGAAGATGAACGAAAGACATGCGGGTTCTCTCGTAGTGAAGGGGTGGGCTGGTGCGAGAAAATTATAGCATGTCCGCCGGGGCTGCATGGCTGAGGTTTACTTAAAACTTGGCGGAGTATTGGATTCGTTAATGTTCCGTGAGTTGGGGATACGCCATTCCAACGACTTTGCGGGCGAGGCACTCTCCGACAGGGCCCCCTACCGCACCTCGAGGGTGGGGGTGATTTTCGCCAGCAGGGGTGAGTGTCGCTGCATTCGGAGGGACATGGCTGGTTTAATGTCCTTTTGAGCGAGCGCAGCAAGCGTGGCAATCTTATGTGTGACCCCCACCCACCTCCCCCAATATCGCTTTCGCGATATTGGGGGAGGCAGGGAGGGGGTGATTCCCATCAGCACGGATGAGTGTGGCTGCGCGCGGTATGACGTAAACCTTGGTTGTCCTGGCCTGTACTCGGAACACCCAAGCGGTTTCACTCCCCCAGCAGTTGGCGCAGGATGGGCAGGGCATTGCGCAGGGCGCGCGCCCGGTGACTGATTCGATTCTTGGTTTCTTCGCTCAGTTCCGCCATGGTTGCGTTCCACTCGGGTATATAAAACAGGGGATCGTAACCAAAGCCGTTGCTGCCGCGTTCTTCGTTGATGATGAAGCCGTCACAGCGCCCCTCGGCAAAATAGAGTTCTCCGGCAGGGGTGGCAATCGCCACCGTGCAGTGGAAGTGCGCCCGCCAGCCGGGTTCGTGGGGAGGATGGGGAATGCCCTTCAACCGCTCCAACAGGTAGGCGCGGCGGTCTGCATCGCTTGCGCCGGCCTGGGGGGCATAGCGTGCCGAGCGGATACCCGGTTCGCCGCCCAAGGCGTCCACCTCCAGCCCGGAGTCATCTGCCAGACTGATCAGCCCGCTGGCGGCGGTAAAACCGTGCGCTTTGAGGGCGGCATTCTCAGCATAGGTGGATGCGCTTTCTTCTACATCGAGGTTAAGACCCAGCCCTGCCGGGGTGACCAGTTCCAGCGGCAAATCCCCCAGGATGGCTTGAATCTCTCTCATTTTGCCGGGGTTATTGGTTGCAATCAATAGTTTCATGGTAATTACTTGGATTTTTATTAAATTAATCTTAATAACTTGACTAGTCCGGTAGGATATGTTATAATGAAGCAACCCGGTATTATACCCTCGATTATTGACCTGTGACCCATCCACGTTACCCTTTGCGGATTAATATTGGCTTTTTATTCAATCAGCCAATCGGGACAAACCGAGATTTTACATTCGACTTCCCGATCGTTTCTTTATCTGCCGATTTTGAGGTCACCCAGTTCAATGGCAGCGCTCACATCAGCCGCACCCCACAGGGGTTGCTGGTGGAGGCAGACTTTACCGGTTTTCTGATTCAGGAATGTGTGCGTTGTCTGGAAGAATTTGCTCAACCCTTGCATACTCATTATACCGAGTTGTTTACGTTCCGTTTCCGCCGCAATGTGGAAACCGAACTGGTCGTTCCCGATGATGGGTACATCAATCTTGCACCGCTCACCCGCGACTATCTTCTGCTGGAACTGCCCATCAAACCTATTTGCCGCCCCGACTGTAAAGGCCTTTGCCCGGTGTGCGGCGTCAACCTGAACGAAACCATTTGCGAACATCATGTACACGTCATACTGGATTAACCACCGTTCAGGTCAGGCATGGATTTGCTGAATTTTGTGAGGTTTGCCTTTCGTACTGTACTTTATTTACCAAGTCGGAAAAAACTGCCCGGGCGGGTGGCGCTGGCAACCCGACCGCCGGCAGCAGGCAGGCTGCGCGTGAACTTCCTCACGACGCAGGGGGAAAACTGTGTCTTGTTGAGACACCTTCATCAGCGGGGTTATGAAGTCAGGAGGATATCGTGAGTAATCCGGGCCGACGCAAAAAAAGTACTGAAAAGATTCGTCTCTTGCTGGAAAAAGCCGATATTCAGGGCTACCTGACCACGGAGGATTTGATTGAGGTTTATCCGGATGTGGGTCAGGATGTGGAACGCTACTACACCATCGTCAGCGTGCTGCGCCGCCGCGGGGTTGAGTTTTACGAACCCGAGGCCGAGCTTTCGCAAACGGATGATGAAATTTCGCTGGATGGCGACAGCGACTACAGCGCCTGCCTTTCCGGCGAGTCCTTTTCCAGCGATGACACCATCGGGCTGTACCTGAAAGAGATGTCGCGCGTGCCGCTGCTGAACGGCGATGAAGAAGTCGAGCTGGCCAAGCGCATCGAGCGCGGCCGCCAGGCCAGGCGCGAACTGGAAAAACTGCACGGGCGCGGCACGGCCGCCCGCCGCCGCGAACTGGAAGCGCTGGTCAATGACGGCCTGCAAGCCCGCGAACACCTCATCAAAGCCAACACCCGCCTGGTCGTCAGCATCGCCAAACGCTACATGGGGCGCGGTGTGCCGTTCCTTGACCTGATTCAGGAAGGCAACCTCGGCTTGATGAAAGCCGTCGAAAAATTCGAGTACAAACGCGGTTTCCGCTTTTCCACCTACGCCACATGGTGGATCCGCCAGACCATCAGCCGTTCGATCGCCGATCAGGGGCGCACCATCCGCGTTCCAGTGCACATGGTGGACCGCATCCGCCAGCTGTACCGCCGCACCCACGAAATGGAACAGAAACTGGGGCGCGCACCCAACAACGAAGAACTGGCCGAGGAATTGGGTGTACCCTCCGAAAAGGTGGAGTGGATGATGCGCGTTTCGTGGCTGCCGCTCTCCCTCGAAAGCCCGATCAACGACGATGATGAAGAATCGGAACTGGGCATGTTCGTCGAGGATCAGGTAACCCCCTCTCCGATTCAGACGGCCTACACCAACATGCTGCGCGAGAAGATTGAAGCGGTGCTGGAAACCCTGCCGCCGCGCGAGGCGCGCATCCTGCGCCTGCGCTACGGGTTGGAAAACGGTCACCAGTACACGCTGGAGGAAGTGGGGCAAAAGTTCGGGCTGACCCGCGAACGCATCCGCCAGATTGAAGGCAAGGCCCTGCGCCGTCTGCGCCACCCGCGCCGCTCGCGGCAACTGAAGGAATATTTGCTGTAAAATTCTAATCGAGATACTTTTTTTGTATAAAATTAACTGTAATTCTCGTTCAAGTACAGTTAATTTTATACAATTTTTGGAGTTTCCCCAATTCGTAACTTTGTGGGAACTTTCATTATCCAACCCTTTTCTATTATGGAGAGATAAAAATGCCCGGTAAAGCAAACGCTCCCAAGAGTGGTAACGAATTGAGAGAGCAAGTCATCAATTTGGCTAATTCACTGGGATTGGAAGCAAAACGAGAAGTAAAGGCTGCAAGAAGGCTTTGGGGAGCAGCACGTTCGATAGATGTTGTTGTTACGGACAAAAACAGCGGAAAGCGGCTTGGAATTGAATGCAAGTATCAAAGCACCCCTGGATCGGCTGAAGAAAAAATATTTGCAACTGTTCAAGATATTGCATTTTGGCCGATTCCCGGTATTGTGGTCATTAGCGGCGAGGGCTTTTCAGAGAATATCAAAGGATACCTAATGTCCACCGGTAAAGTTATTTGGTATACTGAATTAGAAGATTGGTTACGCTTGTATTTCGGATTGTAGCGATGAAAGAATCTTTATTACTACCCAAGCCGTTTCTAAAGTGGGCTGGTGGAAAGACACAACTGGCTGACGACATTCTCCAGCGCATGCCGGTTAGTTTCAATACATACTTCGAACCTTTTGTTGGCAGTGGTGCAATTTTTTTCCGCCTCTATCGCGAAAAAAAGATTCGTCATGCGGTTCTATCGGATATCAATGCAGAGTTAATAGACACCTATAAGGCTATCAGGGATTGTGTTGATGAGGTTATTGAATACTTGTCTTGTTTTCCTCACGAAAAAAGTTTTTATTATGAACTCCGCGCAAAAGACCCGTGGAGTCTAACTTTACCGGAGCGTGCCGCACGGATGATTTATCTCAACAAGACCGGCTATAATGGTTTATACCGTGTCAACCGCCAAGGAAAATTCAATGTGCCTTTTGGCAAATACAAGTCTCCAAAATACTTAGATGAGGAAAACCTGAAAGCCGTTTCTCATGCCTTGCAAAGGGTTGAATTGATTTGCGCTCCCTTTGACATCGTCTTACAAAAATCGAGTCCCGGCGATTGGGTATACTTTGACCCACCATATGTGCCGCTCTCCCAAACCGCCAATTTTACTTCTTACTATTCAAATGGTTTTAACTTGCGGGATCAAGAGAGATTACGCGATGTTTGCATTGAATTGACCAAAAAAAATGTTTATGTAACTCTTTCCAATTCCGATACACCAATCACAACCAATTTATTTTCCTATCCGTTTTTTTCCAGAGATACAGTTTATTCCAATCGAGCCATCAATTGTAATGGTTCGAAGCGCGGGAAAATAACCGAACTAATCATTGCCAATTACCCTATGCAAAGGGAAATTCAGTTAAGACTTCTGGAAAATCACGCGCCATATCTTGTAAACAACTCCGAAGAGTATATCTATTCCTAACCCCCGCTCATTGGCAGCAAAAACACCACCCGATCGCCGTCCTGCAGCACCTGACGGCGGCCGGCTGTCTTGCCGTTGACCACCACCGGCAGCAGGCGCAGCGCCAGCGGCGGTCTTGCCAGCCGCAGCAGGTCGCTCACCCGGCTGCCGGCCGGCAGTTGAACCCAGCCAGCCGAGTCCTGGCCGGGAATTTCAAAAGGCGCCGAAATTTGCACGCGGATGGTTTCAGCCATTTCCTTCTTCCGGCGGTGCGCCGCTTTCGGCATCCCAGCCCATTGCCTGCCAGAAATCGCGGCGCAGAGCGGTCAAGTCGAACTGCCGGCCTTTGAGCGGGCCGCGCCGCAACGGGGGCTGCCCGTAAATCAGCGGCGGGATGTGCCATTCAGCCGGATGCACGCCGTGCTTGAAGTTGAAACGCATGCGCAGCGACTGCACCTCCCGCCCAATTTCGAGATATTCCGAGGAGGTCAGTTTCCAGCCGGTAGCCGCATTCAGGAATTCAAACAGGGAAAGGTTGTCCACCCCCATATGGGCGCCAAAAGTGCAAAAACCGCCGCCGTCAATCACGGCTTTGAGCATGGCGCAGGCCGCCATTTTGAGCGCGTTTTCACGGCTGGGGCGGTACATGTCCGCGGCGGGATACATGGAAGGTACGGGCGGAGCCCACTCCACCCGGCTCCACGGTTTGAGCAGTTCGTAGGTCAGGTGTGAGCCGGTGTTGTGCCGCGCGGGGGTGGCATCCCCGGTATACAGGACGCCGTAGCCGGGATCGGCGCGCGGGTCGTGCATGGGAATTTCCTGCCCGCCAATGTGCATGGCATATTGCTGGCTGCCGCGCCCAATGCGCTCGGCAGCGCGCTGCACGCCGTCCGCCAGCAGATCGCCAAACCCTTCCCGCCGAATCATTTGATCCGCCAGAGTGCGGATGGCTGCAGCATCGCCCCACCTCAGGCGCAGCCCGCCGGTATCCTGCTGGTTGATGAGCCCCGCTTCAAAACACTGCACCGCAAACGCCAGCACCGTCCCGGCACTGATCGAGTCCATACCGGCGCGGTTGAAGCGTTCGTTCAGGTAAAAAATGGTATCCAGGTCGGTATTGCCCAGCAGCGGGCCGAGCGCGGCAACGGTTTCGTATTCCGGGCGGTGAGTTTCCTGGTATTCCCCCGCCATTTCGTTGATCGCTCCGCAGCCCAGCGGACAGGCGTAGCAGTGGTACTTCTTGCGCTCGCTGCGAATCAGCGCATCCGCGCTGATGGCTGCGCTGCGATAGCCCGCCGGTGTGCCGCGCCAGTTGCGCATCGGCGCATCGCCGGTTTTGACCGCCACCTCGTTGCCGGAGGCAGTGCCCCATTTCCGCATTGGCGGCAGGGTCATCAGCCCATCCTTGCGGAAGATGTTGGGGCTTTTCGCCATGAGCATCCCGGCAATCGGCAGCATCCATGAGCGCAGCGGCGGTTCGCTTTTGGGCATCAGCGCGGCAACGGCTTTGCTCAGGCGGCGGATTTCCTCCGGTTGTGCGCTGCGAACGGGTTGGGATCCCGTCAGAACCACCGCCTTGAGGTTCTTGCTGCCCATCACCGCCCCCAAACCGGAACGGGCGGCAATCCGCCCGCGGTCGTTGACGATACCGGCAATCAGCGAGCGTTTTTCGCCGGCGCTGCCGATGCAGGCGGCGCGCGCCTTTTTGCCGTGGCGGGCAACCAAAATTTCCTCACACTCAACCGCATCTTTCCCCCACAGGTCAGCGGCGGGCAGAAACTGCACCGTCTGGCCGTCAATCAGCAGATAGACCGGTTCGCGGGAGATGCCGGAGATGAAAATGCCATCATAACCGCACTGTTTGATTGCCGGGGCAAAGTTGCCGCCGCAGTTGGAATCGCCCCAGCCGCCGGTCAGCGGCGACTTGCCAACCGCCATCCAGCGCCCGGCAAACATGGCGCCTGTGCCGACCAGAATCCCGGCCACGAAGCCAAGCATGTTTTCCGCACCCAGCGGGTCTGCCCCGGCGGGGATGCGTTCCAGCAGCAGGTGTACGCCCAATCCAACACCGGCCAGCCGGCGGCGGTAAAGTTCGTCCGGCAGCGTTTCCTCCTGCCAGCTGCGATCGCTCAGGTTGACCCAAAGGACTTTTCCGCAATAACCGGGCATGTTGCCTCCAACCGGGGTGATATTCTGTGATTGATTATAGAGGATGCCGGGCGGGGGTTTCAAGATGTAGAAATAATTTAACCTCAGTTCGGGATAAATCCTCTTGCTATTCCTTTGAGGATATTTGACCCCCACCTGCGCCTCCCCCAAAATCGCGCCTGCGATTTTGGGGGAGGCGGGAGGGGGTAATTGCTTTACTTGCGGGTTTTGAATTTATCCCGAATTCACGTTAATTTAAATTTCCGCCCGCCGATTGGATATTTCCCACTGTTGCGATTCACGAAGTGAGCGGGATTCTGATATAATTTCTGTATCCCAAATCCTCAGGAGGGTGTTCCATGAAAGCATCCGTCCAGCAGCAGCATCTGGCGCATGGATTGTCCATCGTTTCCAAGGCAGTTTCGCCGCGCAGCACTCTGCCGGTGCTGGCCAATATCCTGATTGCCAGCGATGACGGGCGGCTGCGCCTTTCGGCGACCAATCTCGAATTGGGGATTACCTGCTGGATACCGGCGGTGATCGAAGATGCCGGCGCCATTACCGTCCCCGCCCGCACCTTTCAGGATTTAGTCAACACGCTCAGCGGTGAACGGATTGAGTTGACCCTGGACCCGCGCACCCAGACGCTCAACGTGCGCAGCGGCAGCAGCAACACCGACATCAAAGGTATTGATGCGCAGGAATTTCCACCCATCCCCGTGCCGGACCTTTCCGAGGGGGTCAGTCTGAACGTCAATGACTTCAAAGAGATGATTCAGCAGGTGGTGTTTGCCGCTTCCACCGATGAAGCCCGCCCGGTGCTGCAAGGCGTGCTGCTCAACATCAAAGAGGATCAAATTACCATGGCAGCCACCGATGGTTTCCGCATCTCGGTGCGCAAAGGCCTGCTCAGCAACCCCGTCCGCCAGGAAGTTTCGGTCATCATTCCCGCCCGCGCGCTGACCGAACTGGCGCGCATCGCCACCGATGGTGAGCAGATGCTGACCATGAACGTCCCGCCCGGCCGCGGACAGGTTATTTTCCATGTCAAGGACGCCGAGCTGGTTTCTCAGCTGATTGACGGCAACTTCCCCGATTATCGCGCCATTATTCCGCGCTCGTTCAAAACGCACACCGTGCTTTCAACGCCGGCCTTTCTCAAAGCCTGTAAGCAGGCCGAGATCATTGCCCGTGAGGGGAACAATGTGGTGCGTTTGAACATCCTGCCGGGCAGTGATGCGCCGGGTGTGGTCGAAGTTTCTGCCCAATCGGAAGAAACCGGCGCCAGCCAGATTCAGGTGGATGCCAATATCGAGGGCAACCCGCTGCTGATCGCCTTCAATGTCAAGTTCCTGCGCGAAGTGCTGGATGTGATCAAAACTCCCTCGGTGGCGCTGGAAACCAACCAGAACAACACCCCGGCAACCATCAAACCGATTGGTGATGATGATTTTGTGCATGTGATCATGCCGATGCACCTGGGTTGATGAATTTCCGCAAATGACAGAATTGCGCTTACCGCACGCGGCAGGCGCAGTTTTTTTAACCGGCGGGGGCGCGGGTTGTACCATGGCTTTATCAAAGTCGAAAACGCTCAAACAGCAGCCGGCCGGCGCTGAGCGATGTCTATTCGGAATAATCCACGGATTCGTCCAATCGAGCGATTTTGCCCTCTCCTGCGCCTCCCCCAATATCGCCAAAGCGAAATTAGGGGAGGTCGGTGGGGGTTGTTTCGCCACAATTCGAGTTTCGATGCAAAGGTTTAGGATTATCAAGGAACTTTGAGAAAGCCATAGGGGTTGTAACCTGTTGCGGTTTGACGAAAAACTATCAAATTCTATCTATTTTCTATGAAAACTTGTAAACAGAATTGAATGCGGGGAATGGATGGTATAAAATAAGATTTGGAGAGCAATCACCGCTTTTTGACATTGAAAAAGGAGGCAGCATGAACACCGTCCGACATATTCTTCAAATTAAAGGCACGGATATCTGGACGATTGCGCCGGAGGAAACCGTCTTTGAAGCCCTGCGCACGATGGCGAAAAAGGATGTGGGTGCGTTGATCGTCATGGAAAACGATCGCATGGTCGGCATCATCAGCGAGCGGGATTATGCCCGCAAGGTCATTTTGCAGGGGCGTTCTTCGCGCGATACCAAAGTGCGCGAAATTATGACCAGCAATGTTCACACCGTTCATCCGGATCAAACCGTAGAAGAGTGCATGGACTTGATGACCCGCTACCGGGTGCGTCACCTGCCGGTGATTGAAAACGACCGCCTGATCGGCGTGATTTCGATTGGCGATGTGCTCTACAATATCATCCAGCGCCAGCGTCAGTTGATCAGCAAACTGGAAGACAAGGTGATGGGCAAAGAGGAAGAACCCAGCGAGCCGGCGGTGCCGCGTTTTCCGAACGTGGGTAGAAAAGAGTAAAACCGAATTCTCTCAAAAAATCATTTCACGACAAGTGCAGGCTGCTCGGTCGTTCTCCCTCACGAACGTCCGTTTGGGTTAAATCCTTTTCGCATCCATTTCCGTATTTTCGGCCCCCTCCTGCGCCTCCCTCAACATCACCTCAGCGATGTTGGGTGAGGTGGGAGGGAGTTCATTTTGCTACGGTCCTGGTTTTGCGCTTATCCCAAAGCCGGGTAATTTACTTTTTGGAGGGCGGCTGACGGCCTTTAAACTCTTCCAGCGTTTTCAGCAGCTGATCCAGCTCTGTCTGAATTTCATCGCGGTCGGCAATTGCCTGCGCCAGCAGCGCCTCAAAGGCCGGCTTTTGGGCTGGCGGCAGGGTGCTGAGCAGGCGTTCGGTACGGCTGATTTGAGTCTGCTTGTGGCGCAGTTTGCTTTCCAGTCGCTCGCGGTAGCCTTCATAAAAATCTTCGTCGTCCATCGGGCTATGCAACGTGCCGGTGGCCATCTGGCGGGTAAGCACTTCTGCCACGGTCAGCAAAAAGTCCTCGGGGTCCAGCGGTTTTTCAATGAAGTGCGCCGCCCCCAAACTGTAAGCAAAGGCTTTGTCTTCCGGCGTCAGGTAGGTAGCCGAGATAAAAATAAAAGGAATACGGCGGGTAGCCGGGTCTTTGCGCAGGGCATGCGCCAGACTGTAGCCATCCATTTTCGGCATGAGGATATCGGTGATAATCAGCGCCGGTTTTTCCTGAGCAATCCGCTCCAGCGCTTCCTGCCCGTTGCGGGCGGTAACCACCGGATAGCCTTTGAAGCGCAGGGTGGTCTCGATCAATTCCAGCACATTGGCGTTATCTTCAACTACCAGAATCGGTCCGCTGGGAATGTTCATTGCTTTTTATCCTGAAAATTTTTATCCTTTCTGGAAGTATATCAGGAATTGCCGTTGATTTCACTTATCAGTCTGGTAAAGTAGTCCTGCAAATAAGCGTGGCGGGCAGCCGCAATCTGCCGCGCAGTGGCGGTATACAAGCGGTCTTTGACATGCCGCAATTTGAATAAAAATTCGTGATAGGCGCTGTGCGGTTCGCCGGGTTCTTTCTCGCCGGTTGCCAGAAAACGGGCGGAAGGCGGCGCGTAAGCCGGTTGACCGCTCTGCAGGGCATAGCCCAGCACCCGCACGATCCCGATTGCCCCCAACACATCCAGTTTATCGGCATCGAACAGAATTTTGGCTTCCAGCGTGGCGGGCGGCTCGCTTTGATCGCGGTAACGATGGGCGCGGATGCAATGCTGAACGGCGGCAATCCGTTCTTCCTTCCAGCCTTCACGGCGCAAAATTTCAGCGGCAATGTCCGCCGATTGATGATGGTGCCCGGCGCGGTTATTTTCGCCGGGATGGCTGCCTTCAATATCGTGCAGCAGCGCGGCGGCGCGCACAATCTCCCAGTCGGCGCCTTCGGCCTGTGCCAGCCGTTCGGCCATGCGGTACACCCGCTCGATGTGATCAAAGCCATGCACCGGATCATTGAGCGGATACCACTGGCGGGCGGTTTGCAAATCAAGGGTCATTGGGTTGCTCCGTTTAGTAAATCAACTCACCGCGCTTGAAAAGGTGCGCCGCCAGATTACCCCCAAAACGATAACCCAGATGGCGGTAATCGCTGACGGACAGCACCAGCAGGTCGGCCTGTTTTCCGGCTTCCAGCGAGCCAATCCGCTCGGCCTGACCGATGGCCGCCGCGGCATTGATGGTCGCAGCCGCAATCGCCTGCGCCGGGGTCAGGCGCAGGTAGCGGCAGGCCAGGGCAATCACAAACTGCATGCTCTCACACCACGCCGTACCGGGGTTCAGGTCGGTAGCCAGCGCCAGCATACCGCCCGCCTCCAGAATCTGCCGGGCGGGGGTGTAGTGCGGGTCGGCCAGCCCAAAGGGTGTACAGGGCAGCGAAACGGCCACCGTGCCGCTGGCAGCCAGCGCGGCAATATCCTGCGGCGAGGTCTTGACCAGATGATCAGCCGAAACTGCCCCCAATTCGGCAGCCAGCACTGCCCCGCCCAGATTGTCGAACTCATCGGCGTGAATTTTGAGCGGAAAACCCAAATCGCGCGCGGTTTGCAAAATACGGCGGGATTGCTCTACGTTGAAAGCCATCGTATCACAGAATACATCCACAAACGGCAAGGGGCGGCCGGGCGCGTTCGACTGCCACCACTCGCGCACCTCAGGCAGCATTCGGCTGCACAGCAAATCCACATACTCCTCCGGGTTGTCCTGAAATTCCGGGGGAATATCGTGCGCACCCAAATAGGTGGGGAAAATGTCCATTTCCTCCTCAGCATCCAGTTCCAGCAGCGCCTGTAGCAGAT
>NZ_DAOUBL010000079.1:0-8363 GCF_034432615.1 Bellilinea sp.
ACACCCCGCTATCCTTCCAACCCTGGGCGGCAGCCATTCCCACCCGAATGCCTGACCCCAACCACAATGCCGAAAGGCCGCCTTCGGCGCAGTAGGTTTCTCCCAAGAGGGAATTCTTTCCGCGTGGAAAACCCGCGCCCGAAAGAAACCCGCCCACCTCTATGGAAACCTGCTCAAAGTAAGAAAGTAAGGTGTTAATTTCCCCCTTCAATCCGTCGGCTGCCAGCAGTACCGAATGCCAGGGGCGGCTGGTTCTGGAATGTCCCAGCCGGGCGTTCAATTCCAGTGCGCTGCCCAGCGGGTCAACGGCATAATGCCCGTACCAGCTGGTATCCAGCGAAAACGCCCCTCCCAAAATGACCACCGTCATCTTTTGGGGAACAGCAGCGGCATAAATCGTTGATGTCGTTGCCCCCCATAAGGGAATATCTCCCAACAGACCATTCAAAACCTGCCTTACCTCAACCGGGTCGTAGAGATGAGAGAAAAAAACCAGCGCCACTTTCGGCTCGGCGGAGCGAAGTCCCTTTAAAGCCTGTTGAGCAGCCTGCTGGGCGGCTTCCCGCCCGTTGATCTCGTTGCTGTACCCCACTGCGCTGACCAGACTCATGCTCTCCTCCCTTGTCAAGGCATGTCTTACTGCTCGGCTACCGGTATCGTAAAGTGAAAGGTCGTGCCGCGTCGGTATTCGCTTTCAAACCAGATCTGCCCACCCTGCATTTCAACCAGACTGCGGGTGATGTTTAATCCCAAACCACTGCCCGGTACTTCACGGGCTTTTGGATCTTCGGAGCGGAAGAATTTCTGGAAAATTTTGGGCTGATCCTCCGGCGCAATTCCCAGACCGGTATCCTGCACCCACACATGGACAACTTCTGCCGGGCCGTTTTCGTCCCATTCGTTTTTGGAACGCAAAGCGCCTACGTTAATCTTTCCCCCGGCTTCCGTGTATTTATGGGCATTGCTCACCAGATTGACCAGGATCTGCACCAAACGGGTACGGTCTGCCCACACTGGCGGCAAATCGGCCGGCAGGTTGATCGTAAAGGTCTGGTGCTTGTCTTCGATCTGCCGGCGGGTGGAGCGTTCAACTTCCTGCAGTACCTCCGAAAGATGAATCGGCGCAAACTCCAGACGCAGCCGGCCGGCTTCGATCTTGGATAAATCATTCAGGTCAGAAACCAGCGTATTCATTCGATCAATGTTGGAGCGAATCACGGCAAGAAAGTTTGCCTGCGCATCATTGACCGGTCCAACCGCTTTGGCAGCCAGCAATTCGGTGTAGCCTTTAATGGAGGTCATCGGGTTCTTCAACTCGTGAGCGACAAATGAAACAAATTCGCTTTTGGCCACATTGGCAGACTGCACCGCGCTGTACAGCTGCGCATTGGCAATCGCAATCGCGGCGTGATCGCCCAGCCGCTGCAAGAATTCCAGCATTTCCTCATCACAGACTTCGGGTTTGCGGCTCTCCAGCAGCAGCAAACCGATGACGCTTTGCTCGCGTTGAATGGGAATCAACACCTGACTGGACGCCTGGCTGAATAATGCCGGTAGTTCGGCAGCCGGATACGAGCGAATCGCCCGCCGCTGCTCGATGACCCGTCCCAGACCAATCCGTTCCGCGGGCAGCAAATCGTTTTCAAAAAGACTCAACTCATCCTGGTAGCCCTGCGAAGCCACCACGCGTACCCCTTCGGGTAAAACCACTCCCACCAGACCGGCATCTGCGCCGGATTGACGCATGGCCCATTCCAGCGTAATGGTCATCGCACGGCTGACATCCAGACTGGTGTTCAACTCACGGTCAATCCGTTGCAAAACGGACAATTCTTCCACCTTGGCGGCCAGGGCCTGATCGGTCAGGGTGTATAAGCGGGCATTTTCAATGGCTACGGCCGCCTGAGAAGCAAAAGCGGTCAGCAGTTCCTGATCATCAAGGTTGAAATTGGAACCATCCTGGCGGTTGACAACCTCGATTACCCCCAGCACATTGTCTTTGACAATCAGCGGCACCACCAGCAACGAACGGGTAACAAAGCCGGTCATCTTATCCGGTTTTGAAAACCAGTCCTTAGAAGAGCGCACGTCGTTGACAATCTGCGGCTCACGGGTCTGAAAAGAACGTCCCACCACGCCCTTATCGGCGGGCATGCGCTGGCCTTCCAGTTCATGGGCTACCGGCCCAAGCACCACCCGAAAGACAAGTTCTTGAGTATGCTCATCCAGCATCAATAAACTGCCCGCTTCGCAATTCAGAATATCCACCGCGCTTTGCAGGATATTCTTCAAAAGGCGCTCAGGGTCGAGCGTAGAGGTCAGTTGACGGGTAACTTCGTTGAGGGTTTTCAATTGACGGGCGCGCCGCTCACTCTCGGCCAGCAGGCGCACTTTCAAGATGCCACCGGCTGCCTGATCGGCCAGCGCCTGCAAAATGCGCAGCTGTTCGGCAGTAAACCGCTGGGCAGGATCGCGCCGCCCCAAACAGATGATGCCAATCGGTTCGGCGCCGGCGTTTAGCGGCGCGGCCATCCACGCGTACACAGCATCCGTCAGGGGCAGCAATCCCTGCTGGCGCGATTCGCGTCCGTAATCATCCGTAATTCTGCTGCGTCCACTGGCAGCCACTTCGCTTTCGAGGCTCGGCTCAGCTGGCAGATACAAATTTTCCTGCTCGCTGACTCGCTCCTCTCCATCAATGAAAAAGACCTGTACCAATCCATCTCCCTGTGGAGATTTGAGAATCAGGCGGAATTGATCGGCAGGGATTAACTGGGTGATTTGAGCGTAAATCAGCTCATAAATATCATCCAGATTGAGCGTAACATTCACACCCTGCGCCACGCGGGTGAGAATGTTCATCTCGCGCACACTATTTTCCATTTCACTGACCATTTGGGCGCGGTCTAACGCCAGCGCCGCCTCGCGGCACAAACCGCTGATGGCTTCCAGCATCGCTGGAGTCAATCCAACCGAGGTTTGCTCACTTAGCGCCAGCCAGCCCAGCAAACGCTGGTTGCCGGGCAGCGGAAAGAACCAGCGCGCATTCAGCAGACTCAAACGGGCTCGCTCACTGCGCAGTTCGTCCATCAGCGCCGCATCCGTCTCATCCAGTTTCAAAAAACCCTTGATTTTGTTGAGCCGCTCAACCAGTGGACTGGTGGGCTGAAAAACCAGATCGCTGGTCTTTCGACCTGTTTCATCTTCTGCCGCCTGATAAGAATCACCCAACAGGTCATACAGAAACACGTGCGCGGATTCGATTCCAAATTCTTCGAGCAACTGACGGCGCAGCCGGATGAGGATTTCACGCCGATCCAGCGTATCCATCCGGCTGACCGCCTCGCTCAGCTCAGCGCGTTGGATCGGACGGCGCAGCGGAGAACCTCTGCCATTAAAGAGGGCATTTTCCAATCCCTGACGAAGCGGGAAGAACGCTAACGCCATCACAAAAAACAATACCGCACTTAACCAGGGCGAATTCCAGCCCAGCGCCTGTTGAAATACCAAACTAAGACCACTGACCAGCAGCGCGTAACCGCCCGCCAGCAGTAAGCCGGTCAACGCCACAACCATCAGCCGGTTTGACCGACCTCGTGGGGGAGGTTCAAGCGTCCGCCAGTGGATTGAAAAGGATTTTGAAGAGGAATTACCAGAGGGTTGAGTCATGGGGAAGGTTCGTAGATTTTTAGGGGGATGAAAACAGGATTCAGGAGGATTTTTTTCGCTTGCGAATGCTGCCAGCATTCAATTCCAGCGGCAGCTGCTGACGGCTGAGCATCTTCAACAACACTCTCACCCGCTCGCTGCCCGGAAGTTTGACATCAAAGATGGCTTCATACCCGCTGAAAGGCCCATGTTCAATGACAACTTCGTCGCCCGGTTTCAATCCTTCCAGATTCTCGCCGCCCGCCAGATTGATTTCCTGCACACGGCGGCGGATGGCATGAATCAGACTTTCCGGTACGGCCGCCGGTTCGCCGCCGAAGGAAACCAGCCCCCTGGCATGCGGCATCCACTGAAAGGTCGAAATTCCGGCTGTTTCCAAATCCACATGCACAAAGAGATAGCCGGGAAAGTAGGGGCGCACCTTGCGGGCGCGCGGGTTGACCGGGTTGACTTTCAGGCGGGGATAAAACACCTCAAAGCCGCTTTCTTGCAGATGACTGGCAAGAACGGCCTCTTTATGCGGGTGGCTTTGCAGAGCATACCAGTTGACAGACATGTACCATCATCTCTTTTTAGATATTATACCTGTTTCACCGGCACGGGATGATTTCTTTGGTATGCTTTCAATTTTATTAATTTTGCCGGCGCTCTTTAGCCGGCGCCGGAAGAACCGCCGCCGCTCCCGTCCCCTCCACCACCGCCGCCTCCGCTGGCATCAATGGTAGATGTCGAAATCACCGCCGTGAGGATGGAACCATCTATGCCCGAATCACCGGCGGTGTATGCCCATGAAAGGATGGTGCTCAAGCCAACATCCCGATAGGCTTTGACCCACTGATCGCCCAGACCAAAGGCCATCGTATAAGGCAAAAACGATTCCAGCCATTCAGGGCGCAGCAAGGTGCTGTTTTCTTTTTTCGTCAGGCTTTGCAAATAATTGCGAAACGACTGCCAGCGCTGGAAGCGGATGAGACCGGCCTGTGTAAAAATATTCAGCTTTGCTGCACTTACCCACAATAAGAGTACCCCCACAATCAATCCCAGCCCCACCCCCAACAGCAACACCCCGATAAAAGGCGTGAGGAATTTGCTGCCGATCAAGACCGAACCCGCCACAGCCACAGTAAAACCAAAGAAAAACAGGAAAGAAGCCATGCGGTTCAACCGGGTTCGTTCTTGCAAGGCCTCCTGCCGGATTAACCCCTGCCTGAGCAGATCATGGGTCAGCAGGCGATTGAATTGGTTTTGTTTGCTCAACAAAAGCTGTCCAACTTTGCTCAGAAAGATCTCTGACCGCTGATCAGAAACTTCCGCTGGAAAAACCAATTCCTGGATAAACGACTCATGTTCACTGGCGGCTCTCCGCTCCAGCGGATACAGGCGGAAATCGCGGGCCTTGAACAGGCCCTTGCCTTCCATGAATTCCATCTTGATCCACGAGCGGCGCGCCCAATCCAGCAGGACGGCAAACAAATGCAAAACCGTGCTGCGCCCGTTGTTGAGCAGATAACCGGCAGCTGCCGGGGTAAGTTCGTCCGGCGGTTCGCTGATTATGCCGGGCGGAATCACGCTGGCTGGCTCAATCTCATAACGCCGCCGCACACGGCTGGCAGCCAGCCCGCACAACAACACAATTCCACCGGCAAGCCCCACAGCGTAAGGGAGACCTGCCCGCAATTGACGCCCGCGCTCCAGCCGGGCAGCCTGCCACAGCGGCGGCTGCTGAATCAGACTGCCGGGTGAAAAATAAGCCTCAACAACCTGTTCGGAATCGGCCGGTATATCCTTCAATCGAAAAAGAATTGTTCCGCCATCTTCAAACGGTTCAATCGGCTGGTTGCGCAGTTTTACCGGTTGGGTGGGGGTTATTCCGGCTGGCAAAATCAGACGGATATCGCTGAATTGAATTGGATACTCATGCTCCGGGGGGATGGCCTTCCATACCAGCCCATCGCCTCGATTGGTCTGACGCACAGCCCCCACCACCCAATAAGTCAGTTCAAACACATGCTGCGAATCGTTGACCGGTTCAAAATGCCAGACAATTTTCAACGCATCGCCGTCCTGGCCGACCTCCACCTGACCGGCCTGATTACCCCTCGGCAGAACTGTGCCATCCATCCGCGCCGAAACAAACTCCAGCCGGTCCAGTTCGTTCGGGATGATGTCCCGAAAAACAAAGGTGAACGGCCCGCCCTCAAAATTGAACGCCACTGTTTCGGTCACCAGCAGATCCCCGTTCGGTTGCAGATTAATCTCCACATCGAAACGTTCGGCGAAATACGACTTTGCCAAAACCGGCTGAACCGATCCGGCCAGCAGTGCAAACCCTGCCAACACGCTGGCAAGCACCTGCACAGGGCGCGTCAGGCGCAGGCCGTTCATCACCAGCAGGTAAATCACCGCCATTACCGCAAAGGTGATCAACCCGGCTGCCGGATCATAGGTCTGAATACGGAACAGCGCCGGGGAGGGAATGGCAGAACTGGGAAAGGTGACGACCAGCGCAGCGTATAAATTGTTGGCAGCGTGCAGCCCCAGCGCCAGCTCCAGCCCTTCGCTGCGTAGGGTCACCCAGCCCAGCAGCAGGCCGATGCCGAGGTAAAAGGGCATGGTGAACCATAACCCATAAGTGCCCACTTCCGGGTTGGCACCATGCAGCAACATGAACAGGATGGAAGGCACCAGCAACGGCAGCCATAAACCTTTGCCGAACCGGCCCATCCACTGGGCCAGATAACCACGGAACAAAATTTCCTCTGTAGATGTCTGCAAGGGGATGAGCAGGAGGGCAACCAGGAAATACGGCAGCCACTCCATCAAATTGAAGTTCCACACATAATTACCCGGCTGCAGAACCGCCAATACCACATCCGCACAGGCAGAAAGTGCAAACCATACCCCCGCCGAAAGAATTAACCTGTTCCATTGAAATGCGCCCACCGGACGAAACAGGGATTTTAGAGGCCGCTGGTGAAGAAAAGCCACTCCCAAAAAAACGGTCAGCCCGGCGAATGGGAAGGGCAGCATGGTCAATATCAACAAAGAAAGCGGCGAAAATTGGAAAATATCGGTGGTACCTTCAATGAGGATAAACGGGATGGAAGCAGCAATTTGCACCGTGAAAGTCACCACAACCACGGCGAGAATCACCACCCCATATCGCCAGACCTCATTGCGGCCTTGCCGGGCGGCATTCAGATAGGTATTCATCACGGTTTACCTCGTTTCTGTGGAGTTCCAATTCGGCTTAACAAGAGTCATCCAGAACATCCCCCATTATCTGTGATTTTCGCGGATTAGACCAGAGGAAAACAGGCCTATACGGATTGTTCCTGTTCAATCGAAGATGAAAAAGGCTGTTTTGACGCAGAAGAAATCTCTCCCAATTCCTCATTCAACAGATCAGGGCGGACGTCATATTTGCGCGCCACCGCCCGATAGCGGTTTTCCACAATCCCGGCGATCAAGCGCGTTTCCACCACTCGAATTGCCCCACACTGTTCCAGCAGACCAAAGTGGTAATACAGGCGGTTGGGAGGGATATTCAATTCGCGGGCCACCTCACGGATTGTACAAGGCTGCTCAATCAACACCCGCAGCACTTTCAAGCGCAAACGCGAGACCAGCACCTTCATGGTTTGCAAATCATTCACATCGAATACAGGTTGGAGATCATTTTCGGGCATGCGGTTACCCATCCAGTTCTGAGCGGTTAAATCTTTTTGAATTCATTTTAACAAGCAAAGATTTAATTCTTTTCAAGAACAAGTTAAGATCAAGTTAATAGCCAATTTTCATTAACATCTGGATTTTTAAGATTTAAATTCGTATACTGAATTCAAGATGAGTGTACTGGAGCAACCTTTCATTGGCGGACGCAGTGAAGCGCCTCTCCTGCCGCTTGGGCGGTATTTGCCGCTGCTGCCCGCCGGGATCATTGAAACATGGCTCAAACAGACCCTCCCGGCCGGAGCATGGATCTTAGACCCGATTGGCGCACATCCTCAACTGGCGCTGGAAGCCGCCCGTGCCGGGTATCGCATCCTGATTACCAGTAACAACCCGATTCTCTCCTTCATGCTGGAAATTCTTGCGGCTGCCCCGCCTCAAAGCGAGTTCGAGGCGGCCCTGGCGGCCCTGGCAATCAGCAAACGCGGCGAAGAACGTCTGGAACGGCATATCCTCAGCCTTTACCAGACTCCCTGCGCCGCCTGTGGTCAACTGGTATCGGCGCAGGCATTCATCTGGCAGAACGAACCGCTGCGACTGGTCAGCCGGATTTACCGCTGCCTGCACTGCGGGGATGAGGGAGAACGTCCGGCTACCCCGCTGGATGTGGAAAAACTCAACCTGCCCGGCAATGATGCGCTGCACCGTGCCCGCGCCCTTTCGCGAGTGATCGGCGACCAGTCGTCCGTTACCCGCGAACAGGTCAACGAAGCTTTGAAAACCTACCTGCCGCGGCCCCTGTATGTCCTGACGACCCTCATCAACAAGGTGGAAACTTTACCCTTGTCGGAAGAACGCCGGCGTTTGCTGACCGCACTGCTGATTCAGGTTTGCGACGAAGGCAACACCCTCTGGCAGTACCCCGCTTTGCGCCCCCGCCCGCGCCAGCTGACCGTACCGGCCCAGTTCCGCGAAAACAACCTTTGGCTGGCTCTGGAAAATGCCGTTTCGCTGTGGTGCTC
>NZ_DAOUBL010000080.1:0-8070 GCF_034432615.1 Bellilinea sp.
CTCCGTCAGGCTTTCGAGGAACTCCGCATTGCTCTTGGTTCTTGCCATGCGCTGCAATATCGCTTCGGTGGCTACGGCCGGATCCATTCCTGCTCCCTGCGGCGGGGGTGAAATCATTTGCAGATACATGCGCCGCATCAGCCAAACGCGCTGAAGGACATCCGGGCCGAGCAACAGTTCTTCACGACGGGTTGAGGAGCGTTCAATATCAATGGCCGGATAAACCCGGCGCTCCTGCAATCGGCGTGAAAGATGGAGTTCCATGTTGCCGGTACCTTTAAATTCCTCATATACCACGTCATCCAGGCGGGAACCGGTATCTACCAGTGCGGTGGCGATGATGGTCAAAGATCCGCCTTCTTCCAGATTGCGGGCTGCTCCAAAGAAGCGCTTGGGTGGATACAATGCCGATGGATCCATACCGCCTGATAAGGTTCGCCCGGAAGGGTTGACCACGAGGTTGTAAGCCCGCGCCAGCCGGGTTAATGAGTCCATCAATATTACCACATCTCGTCCAATTTCGACCAACCTTTTGGCACGTTCCAGGGTGATTTCGGCGGCGCGGATATGCGCGGTGACCGGTTCATCAAAAGTGGAGGCAACCACTTCTGCATCCACGGAGCGATCCATATCGGTTACTTCTTCCGGGCGTTCACCAATCAGGGCGATAATCAGATGCACATCCGGGTTTTTGACCGTAATGGCGTTGGCAATTTGTTTGAGGATGGTGGTCTTGCCGGCTTTTGGGGGTGAAACAATCATGCCGCGCTGACCACGCCCGATGGGGGCAATCAGATTGATCAGACGGGTGGAAAGGATATTGCGGTCTGTTTCCAGATCGAAGCGTTTATCCGGGAAAATTGGGGTCAGGCGTTCAAAGACGGGGCGGTCGCGGGCTTCTTCCGGTGTCATACCGTTGATGCTCTCGACTTTCAACAGGCCGTAATGCCGTTCCGATTCGCGAGGCGGCCGCACAACGCCGATGACAAGGTCACCGCTGCGCAATTCGTAGCGGCGCAATTGAGCCTGCGAGACATAGACATCCTCCGGCCCAATTTGATAATTGGTGCGCAAAAAGCCAATGCCTTCTTGCAAGATTTCCAACACCCCGCCGCGTACTTCCTGGCCTTCTTTTTCGGCTTGCATCTGGCGGATGCGCAAAATCAGATTTTCTTTTTTCAGCCGCGAGGCGTTTGGCACTTCCAACTCTCTGGCAATTTCGCGCAAGGTTGCCAGAGGCGCTTTTTCGAGTTCGAGAATTTCCATTTATTCTCTTCCGTGATTGTGGGGGATGGGGTCAAGCCAGATCAACAGGTACAAAGTCCTGATTGATGGGTAAGGGAATTTTTATAAGGAGAAAAGGGGAAGAAAATCGTTTTGACGATCTGAACAAACCGATACGAATCAGCCCTGTCTCTGGCCTGAGAAAATTATAACATTCCCTTTCATGTGTTGCAAGCCGTTCGGGTAATGGATCAGACAACCTCCTCTCACGATCTTCCAGCCAGTGCTTGCAGAAAGACCTTTATGCTGAATGACTGTCCGGAAAGCAAATTTTGCGCTCGAAACATTCCCGATACAAGTCGGATGATGAATACCGCCGTGAGGGCCTGCAGCACGGCTGCCAGCCCCAGTTGCCAGATTGGTACCGGAGTGGCTGCCAGGCGGGTCATCATAGCCACGGGTGAGGTTAACGGGAACAGGCTCAAGCCGATTGAGAGCGCTGCATCGGGGCGGTTTATCAGCAGCGAAATAAACATGAGCGGGATAATGAGGGGTAGAATGACCAGAAAAGTGGCCTGTGAGGCTTCACGCAGATTGGGAACCAGTGCGCCTATGCCTGCCATCAGACCGGCAAAAATGGTATAGCCCAAAATGAAATAGAGAACGCCCCACCCGATGATGGCAGGCGGAATTTGAATGCCCTGAAGCGCAGTGAAGGTTCTTCCGCTAAATTGAAGGAGGATTAATGCCGAAACCAGCCATACAACCATCTGCAGCAGCCCAACCGAACCCAGCCCGATGATTTTACCCGTCATCATTTGCGAGGGAGTGACCGAGGTAAGCAAAATTTCCATGACCCGATTTTGTTTTTCGGTGGTGATGTTGCTGAGCAAGAGGGAGGCTGACCCTAAAATAAAGACATAAAAGAACAGGGTAATCCCATACGGCACAAAAAAGGTCAGCATGTCGTTTGGATCACGGGGCGGTTTTTCAGTAGCAATGAATTCAACCTTCAGGTTGAGTGGCTGAACGACACGATCGAGCAGTTGGGGTTTGTCTTTCAGCAGGTTGTAATGAATTAACCAATCCACCGGATAAGCGTTGCCGCTGTCTTCCAGCAGGTTGATTTGTTGGGCGAAGAGGTCAATTTTGCCTGTTTCCAGATAGTCCCGTGATACGACATACAGCACTGCAATTTGACCTTCTTTGAGCGCTTGCAGTCCGTCACTTTCATTGGGGTATGCCCGAACAATTTCGCCCAATTCTTCGGGTACCTCCAGAATGATGCCACTATAATCCACAAAACCTTTTACCGGTGGTCTTTCGGGAAGGAGCAGGGATGTCAAATCGGGGCTGGGATTATTCCGTTGAAGGATGCCCACAATAAAAACTACGAGAAACCCCACCAGTGGTACCAGAATCAGGGTGAGGATGAAGGAACGGCTGCGTACGATGGTTTCGATTTCATGGGATAGAACAAGCCAGATTTTTTTCATTAAAATACCTCACCAGATCAGCGGGGACGGAGAATTTCTGCCAGGGTCAATTTTTTACCATAGCGGAGCATTCCCAGGCGGAACGCCCGGCTTGCCAGCCAGATGGATGCAGCGGCAGCAGCAAATAATAAGCCAACCGAAAGCCCGATTTGCCAGACCGATAAATTGGTCAACATCGAGCGCAATGGTAGGGTCATGGGGGCTGTGAAAGGAAAGAAACTGAAGCCGATGGCAAGAGGGCCGTTGGGATTTTCCATGATGGCGGCAATGAACCAGAAGGGAATGGCAATCGGGAGACTGAAGAGACCGGCAATCTGTTGAGCTTCACGCGCTTCGGTGGCGGTTGCACCGACCATCGTCATCAGTGCTGCAATCATGATGAAAGCCGGCAAAAAGGTGAGTGTCATCAAACCAAAAAAGGAGAAACCAATCCCCGTTTCGCTCAGGTCGGGGAAGGCGCGAAAGGCAACTAAGGCTGCAACGCCGGCCATGACCAGCCAGAATAGCAGTTGTGTCAATCCCACGCTCAAATTGCCGAAAATTTTGCCGGCCATGAATTGATCTGTGGAGAGAGAGGTCACCACGATTTCCATGGTGCGGTTTTCCTTTTCTTCCACCACCGCCTGAAGCAAATAACCACCGCTGGTGTTGACCGCCAGCAGAAAGATCACGCCGGAGAAGATGGCAATTAGAAAACCGAAAGGGTTGCGGCTGTTGAATTTTTGGTCGCTATCAAAGGTTCGCAGGGTCAGCTCGGGTCCTTCCAGAATGCGGGTGCGGATGGTTGGGTTTTCGCTTTTCAACAGGTTTGCCAGCAGAAATTCTGAAAAATCGCGGTGAACCTCCGAATCAACCGCCTCTTTTGCGATCATCCTGACATTGCCGGTGGCAAGATAATCCGCCTGGATGATGTAGTATGCCTGTATCTTTCCATCTTCTAAAGCCTTGCCCGCTTCTGTTTCATCATTGAAGGTCAGAATTTTGACCCTCTCCGCAAAGAAACCACTGCCTTTGGATGGAAGCGGTTGGGCGTCCTTGAACAGACCGGACTGGTCAACATAACCAACCGGGCGGGTATCTTCACTCAAGACAGCCGCCAGGATACTGACTCCCATGATGACCGCCATAAAAAGCGGGATGGAAAGCAGCCCAAAAATAAACCGCTTACGCTTGACGTGGCGCAGGTATTCGTGTTTGAAAACAACCCAGAACTTGTTCATGAGAATTCTCCGCGGGCAGTGACCACTTGAATGAAAATCTCATCCAGTGTGGGCAGGGCGATTTCAAAGCGTTCCAGCGCAATGCCTTGATCTACCAGATTTTTCAGGATTGTCTGAGGGGTAATTTGATCCGCCAGATGCAGAATGTAGGCGGAGTTTTCGCGCTCAATGCGATTTACACCGGGAATTTGAGCAGGTAAATCGTTCAATGGATGCACAATGACTTCCTGGCCTGAATACTGGCGGCGGATATCGTTCAATTTTCCATAAAGCATCACTTTTCCACGGTTGATTAACACCAGCCGGTCGCATAATTCTTCCACCTGATGCATCTGATGGCTGCACATGACAATGGTCTTGCCCTTGTCGCGTTCTTCACGCAATAAATCTTTAACCATTTGGGTGTTGACCGGGTCGAGTGCGCTGAAGGGTTCATCAATGATGATCAATTGCGGGTCATGAACGAGGGTGATAATGAGTTGCGCTTTCTGCTGCATGCCTTTGCTTAATTCTTTGACCTTCTTTTTCCGGTGATCGTACAGGTCAAAGCGTTTCATCATCTGTTCAACGCGGGCTGCAGCCTCCGCCGGTTTTAAACCTTTCAGGCGGGCCAAATAATTCAGGCAGGTTTCCAGGGTAATATCCTGATATAAACCTCGCTCTTCCGGCAGGTAACCGATGCGATTTTTCTTCTCTTCGCTCATTTTGCCGCCAAGGACTACAACTTCTCCGCTGTCGGGTTTGAAAATATCCAGAATGATGCGAATGGTGGTCGTCTTGCCGGCGCCATTCGGGCCAAGCAAGCCGAAGATTTCGCCCGGCTCAACTTCAAAAGAAACCTGATCAACCGCCTGTTGGCTGCCAAAGCGTTTGCTGATTTGATTGACTTGGATAGAGGTCATAAAAATTCCACCTTTGTGAGTCGACTGGACACAATATTGGATATGATATTTACGCAAGTTTGCTGCGTTTCGTTTCACTGAGATAGCAGTAAGCGTAGAAAATTATAACAAGTAAAAAAGGCAAAACGCCGGACTCAAGCGTTTTGCCTTTTTGTTAAGATTTCCTCAACCCAATTTATTCTTTTTCGTAAGGGATACCATCGGCAGCCGGCACATGACCTTTACCGATCACACCAGCCAGCACTATCATTGTGGCGATGTAGGGCAGCATTAGCAGGAACTGAGACGGAATGGCAATTCCCAGAATTGCCATGCGCGAAGCCAGTGAGTCGGCAAAGCCGAACAGTAAACCGGCTGCAAAACCACCTGTGGGGATCCAGTTGCCAAAGATCATGGCTGCCAGTCCAATGAAGCCGCGACCGGCGGTCATCACTTCGTCAAAGCGGCCGGCGGAACCTAAAGTAAAGTAGGCACCCGCAAAGCCGGCCATCATGCCGCCCAATATGACCGAGGTATAGCGGGTTTTGAAAACATCAATGCCCAATGTATCGGCAGCTTTGGGGTGCTCACCCACGGCGCGCACCCGCAGCCCCCAGCGCGTCTGGAAAAGGCCAATTTGCAGGATGACGATGAAAATGAACATAGCAAAGACGAACAGGTTGTTGACGAAGAAAATCTCGCCGATCACCGGAATATCCGCCAGCAGTGGAATGGCGATGGCCCCAAAAGTTGGTGGATTGTTCAAAGCTGGATAAACCTGCATAAATTTTGCCGAGATGTACGAGGTCAAACCGGTGGCAAAAATATTGATGACCGTGCCGGAGATAATCTGGTTGGTTTTGTACTTGATCGAAAAGATGCCGTGGACATAAGCCAGCACTGCACCGGTCAACACGGCGCAAAACAATCCGAGCCATGCATTTTGAGTTATGCTGCCCACCAGCGCTGAAACCATTGCCCCGCTCAGCATCATGCCCTCAATGGCGATGTTGACCACCCCCGACCGTTCGCAGAGAATGCCGGAAAGAGCACCTAAGGTAATGGGGACGGCTTTGCTCAAGGTGGTATTGAACAAACCTACCAGATTGAGCGATTTGCCGGCGGTTGCCCAGACGAGGAAGCCAAAGACAAATATTCCCACGACTACCGCCAAAACCGCGTTGGTGTATTTTTTGAAGCCACGCGATAGTTGAATGCCGCCCAGAATGGCGCACACAACGGCTAAGACATACAACGTGTTCAGAGCTGGCAGGTTCCATGGATCGAGTTGAGTTTTTGCCTGAAAGGTACTCAGGCCAAAACTGGCGATGGCGTTGCCATCTACCGAGCGGGCAAAAAAGAACCAGATGGAAAGCGCCAACACAAGGAAAAACACACCCATCACGCGCTGGCGGACGGGAGATTCGCGGACAAAGGTTTTATGGAACATCTGGCTGTTGGTTGTTGTTGCCATATTCGATTAACCTCCCCACCCACGAATGGTTACACCCGCTTCCTCAACGGTTGGCTTACGCAGGCGGTAAATGGTGCGGATGATTGCCGGGGCGGCAATAAAGGCCAGGATGACGGCTTGCAAAATGGAAATAATGTCGTTGGGAATACCGGCAGTCAATTGCATTCTTGTGGCACCGCTTCTCAGGGTGCCAAATAGCAGGGAAGCAAGTACCACTCCAAGCGGGTGGTTATTCCCCAACAGTGCCAGGGCGATACTGTCAAAACCATAACCGGAAGAGAATGCCATTGCCAGATTGCGATTGACGCCCAGTACCTCGTTAGCGCCGGCTAAACCGGCCAATGCGCCCGAAAGGCTCATCGCCAGAACAATGTTTTTGGTGACGTTCATGCCGGCGTACTTGGCAGCATTGGGATTGGTTCCTACTGTACGCAATTCAAACCCCCAGGTGGTTTTGAACAGGTACCAATAGACGAGGTAAGCAATTCCCAAAGCGATGAAGAAGCCAAGGTGGAATCGAATCGGGTCTGGGAAAAAGCGTGGCAGCCAGGCGCTGGGTAAAATCTCCGGGCTGACCGGGTTGAAGGAGCCGGGGCGTTTCATTGGGCCGGTCAGCAAAAAATCGCTTAGCCGGAAGGCGATGTAATTCATCATGATGGTGTTGATTACCTCATGTCCGCCGGTTTTGGCTTTTAACCAGCCGGGTATGAAGCCCCAGAAGGCGCCGCCGGCTGCCCCGGCTAACAGCGCCAGCGGAACATGAATGATTGCCGGCAGGCCGGTGACCGAGTAACCCACAAAAGTTGCCGTTATCGCGCCGATGAAAATTTGACCCTCGGCGCCGATATTGAACACACCAGCACGAAAACCCAGCGCAACAGCCAACCCCGCAAATATGTAGGGTGTGGAGGTAACCAGGCTTTCCAGGAAGGGGTTGAAAGCACGGCGGATTTGCAGTTCATCACCGGATTGAAGGGCGGCAATCATGCGCGCCGGATCGCCAAATGCGCCGGTAAATAGGCCCGAGTAAGCTTTAGAAACGGCATCCCATGCGGCTGCCAGTCCTGCGCCAAACGATTGCCCAAAAGCGGCGTAAACCTGTTCGGTGGTGAGAATGATAAAAATCCCGCCAATGATCAGGCCGGTGATTACCGCAAGGAGGGGAATCAAAATGGTTTGACTGATTCCACCTCTTTTCTTGTCGTCTTTTTTGGGTGGTTTAAATTGATTATTTAATTCTTCGAGAAAAATCTGTCCAACACCGGGTTTTTTGGGTTCTTCGGAATTGCTGGTCAATTCGCACCCCCGATCTTTTCAGATTGTGCGGCTTTTTTCTGAATTTGCTGACGGGCGTCTTCCAGTGGCACACCAGCCATGAGAAGGCCGATCAGTTCTTTGCTGGCTTCCTCGGCAGAGACCGTGGCTGTGATTTTGCCGCGGTACATCACGGCGATGCGGTCCGACAATTGCATAATCTCATCCAGTTCGGTAGAAACCAGTAATACGGCTACCCCTTCATCTCGCCGTTTGAGGATTTGGGAATGAATGTATTCAATTGAACCAACATCCAAACCGCGGGTAGGTTGGGCAGCCACCAGTAAGTGAATGGGGCGGGAAAGCTCGCGGGCAACGATCACTTTTTGCTGGTTACCTCCAGAAAGTGAACCGGTCGGCGTGAAGATGGAGGGCGTGCGGATGTCGAATTCCTGCACAAGCCGGGTGGCATTTTGCATCACATAGTCCCATTGTATTATCGCGCCTTTGGCAAATGGGGG
>NZ_DAOUBL010000081.1:0-2730 GCF_034432615.1 Bellilinea sp.
GTGCGAGGTGTGCCTGCGGTGGAAGCCTACACCCGCAAGAACGGCGAAGCAGAAGCCAGCCTGAAAGTGACCGCCCAGGTGGTGCAGTTTTTGGGCGGCGGCAAGGCGGAAAGTGACGGCGAGGAACTGCCGTACTAGTTTGTTGGCAATCAACCCAATCGAGTTTGAAACAATCTATTCGACCGATGTCGAAAGGGCGGAGCGTGGGAGATGGAGGATTATCCGATTTGCGAAAACTGCGGCGACCCGATTGTGGGCCAGCCGGTGTGGATCAAAGAGGCGGACGGCACGCCGCTGCGCATTTGCGAGGACTGCGCCAACCCCGAACTGGGGCTGACGCCGCAAGAACTGGACGACCTGATCGCCTTTGAAGCCGAAGCGCGCGAGCGGGAAGAGCGCAAGTTTAAACTGCTGTACCGGCTGGAAGGGCTGAGGGCCGATGACCCGCTGTGGGATGAGATTGCCGGGCGGTTGGGGGTGAAATAAGGCATGACGCGGCGGCTGTGGCAAACCCCCTGGGGCTACTACTGGAAAGTGGTGGTGGACCCGACCCGCAACGGGGAAGAGCCGGGCGTGTTCTACGGCGGGCATTTCCGCTGGACGGACATTGTGTTGCCGGGGTGGGACGAGGAAGCCCGCAAGATACCCTGTCCCTGGCCGAGCGGGACGGTTTTCGAGAACATCAAGACCGGCGAGCGGGTGATGATCAAGCGGGGTAAGGTCATCCGGCTAGAGGAAAGCCGGTCGGTGGAGTTGTTGAAACGATGGACGGCTGCGTAATCGTACCCTTGCTTTTGCTCTTGGTGGTGCTGTTTTTTGCCGCCGAACGGCACTGGGAAGAAAAGGGGGCGTCACCGCCGGAGCGCCATATGGAAGCCCGCAGCCCCGACCCGGGCGCCACCTACCGCGCGGTGATGGCGGTAGTGGACGAGGTACACGGCCGCTGGTACGAGGGCAGACACCATGATGAGGTGGTCCACCTGCATCTGCCCGGCCGGGCGGAGATGGCGCGGCACGATTCGGACTTGCGGCGCAATCTGCGCTGGCTGGAAGGGGAAGCGGGCGAGGTGGATGTCGTGCTGCATTACGAAGGCGAACCGCCGCTGGAGCGGCGGGCAGTGTGGGACAGGGTGGAGCGCAGCGCGGACGGGAGTATCCGCCGCGCCGAATGGCGGCGGAAACAAGCAGGCTATCTGCCGCTGCTGGGATTGGTCATCGTCCTTGTGATGGTCATTGGAGTTTTGGTCTGGTGAAGCGGATCGCTGTTATCCTCTTGCTGCTGATGACCGGCTGTGTGAGCGCGCCGCAGGACTACGCCCCGCCCGACCCGGCGGCGTTGCGGGCGACCGCCCGGGCTGCCGAAGCGCTGGCCGGGCAGGCGGAAGAGCGGGTACGGCTGACCCAAGCCGCCTATGAGAGTTACCTGCGGCAGACCGCCGAAGCGGTGAGCGTGGAAGCCACCCGGCAGTCGGTGAGCGCGGAGGCCACAAAACAGGCGTTACTGGTGGCCGAGCAGACCTACCGCATGACGGCGACCGCCCAGGCCGTCCAGCGGCAGGCGGAGCGGGAAGCACAGGCCGAGCGGCAGGAAGGGCTGCTGCGGCTGCTGGCGTTGGTCATCCTGCTGCTGACCCTGTTAGCCCTTGGTGGGGTGTTGGTGCTGCTGGTGTGGAAAGCGGGCAACGAGTGGATCGCCTGGCAGTCGCGGCGCAGGCAGTTGGTGGAAAGCCGCGCCGGGACATTGCTGCTGGCGGCGGAGAACGCTCCGCCGGTGCGGGTGCAGGTGATTCAACCGGCCTTGCCGTCCCGCTTGCCGAATGTGGAGGACGAGACCGAAACCGAGCCGATCCCGTATTCGGCGAACGGCGAACTGGTGGGCTTCATCCAGCGCAAGGCCGACCCGCATAAGCGGCTGGTTATGCGCTTGCTGCGGGAGAGCATTCAGGCGGTTGGGGCGCGGAGCAGCCGCATCCCCGGCTGGCGCGAGTTGGGCTGGAGCGCAGAAGCGTGGACGCAGGCGGTGCGGCTGCTGTGGCGGTATGTCGAGACGCAGCCGGGCAAGGGGACGTATCTTGTGGGGGAGTATGAGACCCTGCAAGAGTTGTACTTTGCGGTGGGGGAGAAGCGGGCGATCCTCTCCCCTGCCCCGATGGAGTGAGAGGAATGGTTCGGCGAACAGAACGGCGAACAGAGCCGAACAGGGCAGAACAGAGGAGAACAGGCAGAACAATGGAACCGGACAACGAGATGGTCAAATTCAATCCGTACCGCTGCAAAGCGTTGGGCTTGACGGAAGTCGAGGCACGCTGCTTGAACTTTGTGCGGCTGAACAGTCCGCTTGCCGCATGGTTGAGAGACCGCTTTCCGGGGGTGTATGTGAGATTGGAGATGCGCGGCCTGATCGAAAGGGTGGACGGCGCATGGCGTCTGACGGAAGCGGGCAAGAGCAAGATACGGGTATTGTTAAAGGGCCGATGATCCATGCGGCGGTTTGTACTGGTGCGGGAGAGCGACCCGTCAGGGGTGAGCGGTACGGGAGTGGTAGCCGAGGGGGTGGAATTTTCGGACGGGATGGCGGTACTGCGCTGGAAACGAGAGCCGTATGGGTTGAATGTGTACCTGAAAATCGAGGATTTAGTCGCCGTGCATGGCCACGGCGGAGCGAGTTATATCGAGTGGCTGGACGGAGGTAATGGACATGGACAAGACCGAATGGCGGGTCTATCGCAT
>NZ_DAOUBL010000082.1:0-14634 GCF_034432615.1 Bellilinea sp.
ACAATGGCGGAAAGCCCTGCAAACCATGAGATGGTCGCATCCCCGAAGATGCCGGCTTCGGGATCGAAGAACATCATGTTGGGAACATTGCGGTTAAGGAAGAAGACCAGCGTCGCCAGCAGTGCCAGAATGAAACTGACCACCAAGACAGTATTGACACCCTTCTGGCGGTCTTTGAACAGCAACGCCATGCCCGCCACCATGCCGATCAAGCCATTGCCCACCGACCACTGCGGCGAAAGGCCGAAACCCGTCAGGGCGTCCCCGAACATGTTGCCCACCGCGCCGGTGAAAAAGCCCACCGATGGCCCAAAGGCAAAGCCAAAAAACATGGGAATGGCCACCGCCGGGCGCAGCGCCACCTGACTGACCGAAGGCACGGCGAAAACGGTACCGTTGAACAGAAACGAGAGCACGGCATACAAGGCAGCACCGATTGCCATATAGACCACCTCACGGGTGCCCACTTCCCAAATCTGGCTCTGGCGGGTCAACAGGTAAACGATAAAGACGATTAACAAACCGATACCCACAAAAGCGAAGCGAAGCACACCGGTTTCATCCAGCTGCAGGTCGGGGTTGATCATGCCGCCGATCCACACAATCAGCAGGAAAAAGACCAGAACAGCCACCAGCGAAACAATGACAGAAGTCAACTTGCGGTCCATCTTAATCTCTCCTTAGGCGAAAAGGTTTAAGCGTTCATTCGCCCGACGCCAGATAATGCGTCAGGGCTTCGGCACGGAAAAATTGTTGGGTTCTTGGATAGTATTTGAGATTGGTCTCCAGCAGGGAAGTTGGAAGCAGACGGCATTGCCGCAGCCGTTCAAGGTCACTGAGCACTTCAGCCGGTGCGCCGTCGGCAACGACCTGCCCATCGTTCACCAGCAGCACGCGGTTGGCATAAATCACCGCCATATCCAGATCGTGGGTGATGAACAGGATCGCCTCAAAACCGGGCATTTCCAGAATAGAATTCATGAAGTTCATGTAATTTTTGTAATCCTGCCCGGCGGTCGGTTCATCCATCACCAGAATTCGGGAGCGCATGGCGAGAATGGCCGCTATGCTGACCCGTTTTTGCTGGCCAAACGACATCGAAAGCGGCGGCGTTTTTTCATACCCCTGCAGGTTGACAATCTCGATTGCCTGACTCACCTCCTTTCGAATCTGCTCTTCAGGGTGCTTCAGATTGGTCGGTCCGAAAGCCAGTTCGTCATAAACAGTTGGGGCAAACAACATGTGGCTCGGACTCTGAAACACATAACCCAACGTTGAGGCAATTTCAGCCACACTCAACTGGTGGGTATCCTTACCATTGATTAACACTTTCCCGCGTTTGGGTTTGAGCAGCCCGATTGCATGTTTCACCAGCGTTGTTTTACCGGCACCATTCGGCCCCAGCACCGCAATGACATCTCCACGCCGAATTTGGAGATTGATTCCGTGCAACACCTCAGGTCCGCTTTCATACCCAAACGCCACATCCTTGAATTCAACCAGCGGACCACCCCCACTGTTGACTCCCGGCAGGATATTCAAGGGCGGCGGAGGTGGATCTTTGACCGCCAGTTCCATGATCATCGGTGCGGGCAGTTTTACTTCCCGGTAATCCACCCGTTCAACCAGATGCTGCGGGTCACCGTCGTACTGAATCTCGCCGTCTTTCATGAACAGCACCCGCTCCGGTTGAATGCGCAGCACATCTTCTACCCGGTGTTCCACCATCAGCACGGTCATACCCTCATCAGCAAGGCTGCGGATGACCTCCAACGCATCCTGCGCGCTGGCCGGATCCAGGCTGGCCAACGGCTCGTCCAATAGAAGAATCGAAGGTTTCATCGCCAGCACCCCTGCCAGCGCAACCTTCTGCTTTTCACCACCGGAGAGGTAATGGGTCTGCCGGTCACGCAGGTGAGCAATCTTCAAACGTTCCAGTGCTTCGTCCACTCGCCGACGGATTTCATCGCGGCTTAAGCCAAGGTTTTCCAACCCGAAGGCAACTTCGTTCATTACCATTGACCCGAGGATCTGGCGTTCGGGGTCTTGCAGAACGGTGCCCACCAGTTGGGAAATACGCGCCAATGGCAAACCGGCAATATCCTGCCCTTGAAGGTAAATTTTGCCGCTTAATTCGCCTTTGTAACTGCGTGGAATCAATCCATTGATGCAGCGTGCCAGCGTCGTTTTACCACAGCCGCTTGCCCCGGCAATCAACACCACTTGCGGTTGATCCACCGTCAGGTTGATGTTGCGAATCGCAAAATCCGAACGGCTGCGGTAACGAAACGATAAATTTTCAATGATAACCGGCGACGGCACCATCATAATCCCTCAACAATGTAAAATGCTGTAATGGCCGAAATGGATGTTTGTTTCAGAGTGCCCCTACTATAGCATGAGCGCGGATGTTCGTCAATTCCTCTGCCTGATCGTCGTGAAGCAGATAAGACAGAGGAATTATGGAAAATTAATAGAAATTCATCAACCATCTGCAAAAAATTTTAACAATTGAGGGATTGAAATTGTCGAAATAACATGATAATATGTAGATGTCAAACGTTCGGGTGCCCCCCTCACCCGGGCGTTTGACTTTTAATTCGCCTCAACCCGCTTTGAACGAAACCCAATTGAAAAGTCTGCGTATATAAATTGCACAATATCCTGACAGGAAAGCAGGCAGTCATTATTATGGAAAACCCTTCCGTAAACCTCGAAAAATCCCCCGCAAATAGCCCCCGCCGACATGGCGGATGGTTTGGAGTTATTCTGATTCTGGCAGGTCTTATCATCTTTGCCCAGCAGGCCGGCTGGCTTGGTCCGCGTGTCAACTGGTGGGCATTGTTCATCCTCATCCCTGCCTTCGGGTCATTAAGCGGCGCTTACTATGCCTTTCAATACAGCCAACGCTTCAACACCGCCGTGCGCAGCAGCCTGGGAAGCGCTGTGGTTTTATTCACCCTGACTTTTATGTTCCTGTTGGGATTGGACTGGTCCGTATACTGGCCCTTGATGGTCATTGCACCCGGTGTCAGTGTACTGCTGAATGGTTTTGGCGGTAGGGAAGGTCTCAACATGGCTTTTTGGATTGGTTTGGGTGCGGTCTATCTGGGATTTGGTTTTTTGGGAATTAACACCGGCTGGGTGGATTTACGAAACCGCTTCGAGCCGTATAACTGGTGGGCGCTGGCTATTTTGATCCCCGCGTTTGGCGCTCTGATAATGGCATCCATCAGTATGGTTCAAAAACAACGGCCGGGCAAGATCATTGGCCTGGTTATCTTTGCAATTTTGATGGCAGGAACCGGATTAATTGCCTTCTTCTCTGCCAACTGGTCTTTATTCGCTCCGGTACTGCTAATTGCAGCGGGTCTGGGCATTCTGCTGGGCATTTTCGGGGAAAAATCTCAAGCATAACAGCCAGCAAGCCTGTCGCTTCCCGCAGTCACCCCCGGTCGGTCAGGACTGCGGGAAGCATTTTTTACCTCATCCAAACCATACAGAGCGGATCAATTCCCAATTTATGAAAAAATCCACCACGGCAATGGTAATTAAAATAACTCCACCAATCCGATTGACCCATTTTCCATGGCGCGCAAATTGAAGAGTAATCCAGCGTTGTTGTGACCCAGCCAGAAAAGAAAGCAGCAAGAGCGGAATTCCAAACCCCAGACCAAAGCCCATGAAGGTGCCCAGCCGGCTGAGCAGTTCGCCAGCCGTCAGTGAGAGTGCAAACACACTGACCACCAGCGGGCCCGCGCAAGGTAAAGCAATTGGACCGTATAGCAGCCCATATACAAAGGCATTGAAATATGGATTTTGCAGCAGCGGGACTCGAATTACAGGCAGGGATCGGAACGGATTGATATTGAAAAGCAACAAAACACCTAGCAGAAAGATCAAAATATCCGCCAGCGGTACGACAATGGACAACGCGCTTCCAATAGGGACCGCAAGTAAAGCAATGACCAGCCCGATTGCCAGCATCATGGTCAACACACCCGCCAGCACCAAAAAGCCCAATAAATAGCGGCCTTTACTTTTCTGCAAACGCTCATTTCCATTGCTCAAATAAGCCAGATACCCCGGATAAAGCGGAAAGACACACGGGCTGGTGGTTGCCAGCAAGCCAATGGTTATTGTGGTAAAAATGTTCTCCACCGTATCTTACCTCTCAACCATCAGTCTCTAAAAATGGTTGCAGAAATTCATTCAACCGCTCTGCCGATTTGATGCCCATTGGGAGAAGGTGAACCTGCCCCTGCCGGTCGATTATTAATATTGGCGTCGCAGGTGGAGAGAGAAATTGGGCACCATACAAATCACTCAACGAGCGTGAAACTTCTGCTGGCGAAATAGCATACACCCAATCGAATTGATGACGGGTGACATAGTTTTTCAAGGTTTCGGCATCTTCATTCGGGTCAATATCCAGGCCGATGCTCACAAAATCATCCCGTTCCCCCAGCAGCTGATGCAGAGCCTTGACCTCTTGTTGTTGACGCAAACAATTCGAACACCATTGCGCCATGGTTTCAACCAGCATAACCTTTCCCAGCAGGGATTGGAAGGTGAAAGTTTCATCGTTTGCTACATTGGTCAGTTCTACTTTGAACCAAGCCGGCAGGTCTTGGGGTGTAATGGTTTGTTCGACTTCCCTGTCATTATCGTTCTCTTGCTCTTGAGGTTGCAAAGTTGCTATCTCTTCAACCAATGGCGTTATCTGTTCACCGTTCAATTCAGCGGTTGGCTGCACCAGCGGTATCGGTCTGTTTTCCTCGGAATTATCTGAAACAGCCGGTTTCGCCGTACATGCACCCGAAATAAGGGCTATGACCAAAAATAGCTTGAACAGAATGATTTGCTTTCTCATATAGTAAACCTTTCCGGAATGATATGGGTCTACGGATATAGAGTTCCTAAATTGGGAAATCTTACCTCTGCTACTGGATGAATGTCCAAGAAAACGATGGATTGCCCAACCCTTGATAAGGATTTGAAAAATCTCCTCAACTCTGGTAAGGTTAATTGGGTAAAACCAGTCTAATTTAGTAAGCGTAACCCAACAGGATTAACTTTTCATGAAAAAGACAGATATTCCTCGAATACCCTCTTCGGAAATCACCCCCGAGCATGTTTACCTGAACCGGCGGCAGTTCCTCAAACTGGCTGCCATCGGCGCAGCCGGCACTTTGCTGGCAGCTTGTGGAGTCAAAACACAACCCGAAGCTTCTTCTTCCTCGGACACAATCATCATCGGTGAGCGCCCGCGCGATGAACTGGGCGACCCGGCCAATTCCTTTGAAGAAATTACCAACTACAACAATTACTACGAATTCACCATGGACAAGGGCGGTGTAGCCTCGCTGGCAAAAAACTTTCCCACCAGCCCGTGGCAGGTGGAGGTTGGCGGATTGGTTCACAAACCGCGGATTTTCGACATCGAAGACCTGCGCAGTTTTCCGCAGGAAGAACGCGTTTACCGGTTGCGCTGCGTGGAAGGCTGGTCCATGGTCATCCCATGGCTTGGCTTTCCGCTTTCCCTGCTGCTGAAAGAAGTCGAGCCCATGACCAGCGCAGCCTATGTTCAATTCACCACCATTCTGGATGAAAAAAACATGCCCGGCGCAAGAAGCCCCTTTTACCCCTGGCCCTATACAGAAGGCTTGCGCTTGGACGAAGCCTATCACGACCTGACCCTGCTGGTAACCGGTCTGTATGGCAAAGAATTGCTCCCTCAAAACGGAGCGCCGCTGCGTCTGGCTGTGCCGTGGAAATACGGTTTCAAAAGCAGCAAAGCCATCGTCAAAATTGAACTGACTGAGACCATACCGCCCACCTTTTGGAACCTGGTTGCCCCCAACGAATATGGTTTTTATGCCAACGTGAACCCGGAAGTACCCCATCCGCGCTGGTCTCAGGCAACCGAACGGCGCATCGGTGAAAACCGCCGCCGCGAGACCCTGTTGTTCAACGGATACGCCGAACAGGTTGGGCAGCTATACACCAACATGGACCTGCGGGTTAATTACTGAAAAGCCGATGAAAAACTGGTCGCGCCTGCAATTGCTGACTCACATCCTGTGCTGGCTGCCGCTCTTTGTACTGGCAGCTGCATATTTTACCAATAACCTGACCATCAACCCGATTCAGGCCGCCACCCAGCGCTCCGGTGATATTGCCATCATCATCCTGCTGGCCTCGCTGGCGATGACGCCACTGCATATCCTTTTCAACCTGCCGCAGCTGCTTAAACTGCGCCGTCCGCTGGGGTTGTACGCCTTCTTCTATGCAACCCTGCACATGCTCACCTATACCGGTTGGGATTATCAATTCGATTTCAACCTGATTTTTGCTTCAATCGCCGACAAGCCTTATATTCTCATTGGCCTGGCTGCACTCTGCCTGTTGACTCCGCTTGCGCTAACTTCCCACCGTTGGTGGCAAAAAAGACTGGGCAAGCTGTGGAAGCGACTGCACCAGCTGGTTTACTTGACCGCCGTACTGGCCGTCATCCATCTGGCAATGGCTGTCAAAGGTGATTTTCTGCGTTTGCAAGGGGATATTTGGAAACCGCTAGCAGCCACACTGGTCTTAAGTTTACTGCTCGTGGTGCGCATACCACCGCTGCGCCGGGCGCTTTCTGCACGTCACCGCAAGGGGCGCGCCGTAAAGATTACTCCCGGCCCGGTCAACCGCCGCTCCGATTCTGGACTATCGGCCGTCACTCCAGAAAAGCAAACAGAAACACCAAATCATTGACATTGGTTTGGGTAGGGCCGGTGCGGATCAGGTCTCCCAAGGCATGGAAGAAGTGATAGGAATCATTCCTTTCAAGGAAGTCTTCCGGCTTCATTCCCAATGCCAGCGCTCTTTTCAATGTTTCTCCACTGACCACCGCACCCGCCGCATCCGTCGGACCGTCATCCCCATCGGTAGCCAGAGTGACCAGCAGCAGATTATGGGCAGATTCCATTCCACGAACCGCTCCAAGGGCAACCTCTTGATTGCGCCCCCCCAATCCATCTCCGTGCAATGTGACCGTGGTTTCTCCACCCGCAATCAGGCAGGCCGGCGGTTGCAACGGCTGTCGGGTGGCGTGAATTTGACGGGCAATTGCACCCAAAAACTGCCCCAGCTGGCGGGCTTCACCTTGTAAATATGTGCTCAACAATAACGCTCTCAGGCCACATTCTTCGGCTTCTTCCAGCGCAGCCTGGGCTGCATGCCGGTTGCTGGCAATAATCAGGTTGTGGACTTGCCGGAAGAGAGCATCCCCCGGCTTGGGAGTTTCGGGGATGTGGCTTTCTGCGCCGCTGCGCAGACGCTGGAGAATTGAAGACGGAGTTTGGTCAATCAGATCATAACGCTGTAAAATTGCCAGCGCATCCGCAAAGGTGGTCGGGTCTGCTACGGTTGGCCCGGAGGCAATCACATCCAGTGGATCACCCACTACATCCGAGAGGATTAATGCCAGCAAATCAGCCTTGCCGGCGGCGCGTGCCAGCCCCCCGCCTTTGACTTCATCCAGATGCTTCCGCAGGGTGTTGATTTCTTCAATCGAAGCGCCGCAAGCCAGCAGCAGGTTGGTCAGGGTCTGCAAATCGGCAAGCGAGATACCCTCAGCCGGTGCGGTCATCAGTGCTGAACCGCCGCCGGAAATCAACGCCAGTACCAGATCGTTTTCTCCTGCACGATTGAGTAAAGCCAGCATTCGCCGGGTGGCATTCACCCCACGCTCATCCGGCAGCGGGTGAGAGGCTTCAGCGACCTGAATTCGTTCGGGGATTGCGCCCCCAAGCGTATTCTCGCGTAAAAAACCTTCCTTGGTAATGATCAAACCCCCGGAAAGACGATCCCCCAAAATACGGGCTGCAGCTTTGGTCATGGGTACCGCGGCTTTACCCGCCCCCACAATGAAAACCCGCCGGTAATGGCTGAGGTCGTAGCTCCGCCCTCCGGCGAACAACAGGTCACCTTCCCGTTCCAGAAAACGAGCAACCGCTGTGGCAGGATCAACCGCCCGTAAAGCAGCAAAAAGAACCCGCTTAACAACCTCACCATGCGGGTGTTTTTCAAGGGTATGGGTATTGAAACTCTCGCGGCTGATCAACATGCTGTCGGGTGTCCCATCCCGCCTCAATTTTTCAGGGATAGTGATCTGCTTATAATTTTACCCCACATCCTGCAACCTTTACCGTAAAATTGAATCCAAACCGTAAGACCTGAATTCCATTTTTCACAGGATTAAACGATGACGCGTAAAAAATCATCTGCCCAGCAGCCGAAAACCAGCCGTTTTCCCCTTTGGGTTATCTTCCTGGCAATTCTGGCCGTGTTTGGAGCAGCGGTTGTCCTCATGAACAACCGCCCAACAGCAACCCGTGCCCTGCCGTTAGAAATTTCAGTGGCTCAAGCCGCTCAGTTGCGTGAGCAAGGCGCCTTTGTTCTGGATGTTCGCCAGCCGGAAGAGTGGAACGAACTGCATGTCCCCGGGACTACGCTGATTCCACTGGATCAATTGCCAAACCGGGTCAGCGAAGTACCCAAAGATCAAGAAATTTTGGTCATCTGCCGATCCGGCAACCGCAGTCAGGCTGGTAGGGATATTCTGCTGCAAGCCGGGTTTGAAAAAGTAACCAGCGTTAGCGGCGGCATTATTGCCTGGCGTAACGCCGGCTACCCAACGGTGAGCGGCCCTTAAGCCTGTGATCGGGATTTTTGTACAAAACTCTTAAGCCAGCCGGAAACCGCCCGATAAATCGGACAACGGTCATATGCTGCGCTGAATACGAGTACGCCCCCAATCAACAGCAGCAAGATATTCACCTGGCTGGTAATACCAATGCCCGCCACCAGTAAACCCGCCCCCAGCCGCAGCAAGCGGTCAAATGGGGTGGGTCCCCTTTTTTGAATTTCCTTACCGGCAGCAAGTTCGGCAAATAATGCCTCAATAGCGGCTGCCGGTTGAGCACCCACTTTACGGTAAATCAGTTTCCCGTTTTGATAAACCAGCAAAGTCGGGATGCTGAATATTTTTAACTCACGCAGCAAATCGGGCGACTCATCCGCATTAATTTTCAACAACTCAACCTGCTCGTGGTATTGTTCACTGGCCGATTTGAGAATCGGGTTCATGATTTTGCAAGGACCGCACCACGGTGCCCAAAACTCGACCACCAGCGGCCGCTGGGTTTTTGCAATTTTTTGTTCGAACTGTTCAGGGTTCATTGAAATTCCAGTTTATATCAGCCAACCAGCCGCTGGCGGTTTGCGCTCATTCGAACACTTTACGGATGAGCTGCCAGCAGCTGGTTTGGCAATAATGGATTACGAATTGGTGCGGAATTTGAACAAGGCGTAAGCCGGGCACCAGCCGATCAATCCGGTCAGCAGCGGCACAAAGCCGAGAAACTTGAAAATGGTACCCAACGTTCCGGTAACGACACCACCCCACCCAAGGGCCAATAACAGAACGCCCACTGCAACGCGAATGATGCGATCTACGGTTGATTCATTTACGAAAGACATGGCTTTTTCCTCCTTCAGGAATTCGGTTTTAATTTCTACCTTTTTGACGAGTTGTCTTCAAAAAGGTTACATCCTCATTCCTCTTCCGGTGGACAATCTTGCCGCTCTGATACTGCTTTGAGCAGGCGGTCAAATAAGGCTACCCGGCGCGGAGCAGGAATTGGGTCTTTGATACTTCCCTTGTACATCAAAATAGTTTTACGGGTGGTATCCAAAATCACATGACAGTTGTGACAGGTGCGCAGGTGTTCCTCGGCATCTGCTCGCAGGTCTTCATCCAGATTGTTATCAATGTAATCCGACAAATACCGAATTAATTCTTCGCAATTCATTGCACCGCTCCTTTCTCCTGAGCCGCAAAAAAAGCCGCCAGTTTTTCACGTAATTCCAGCCGGGCACGGTGCAAACGCACCTTAACCGCTGCGGTCGAAATCGAAAGAACCGCGGCAGTTTCCTCGGTAGAAAGTTCCTCCACGTCCCGCAGTAAAAATACTGCCCGCAGGGCCGGTGAGAGGGATTGAATCGCATCATCCAGCGTTTTCCGCCGTTCGTGATCCTGAATCAATTCCTCCGGCAGCCAGCGCCACTCCACAAACTCGCGCGGCAAGGGCACAGGATTATCCGCATCCTCTGCACCGTCATCCTCCGGCAGCGGCAGAGTTTGTTTTGAGCGCAGCCGGTCCAGACTCAGGTTATAGGCAATTCGATATAGCCATGTACCCGCCGAAGATCTGCCCTCGAATTGAAACCGGTTGCGAAAGACGGATAGAAAAGTATCCTGAACAACATCCTCGGCAGCATCTTCATCCCTCAGCAGCCCCAATGCCAAATGATAAAGACGATCGGCATACTGTTCAAAAAGAGCAGTCAGCGCCGCCTGAGGTTGATCCGATTTCAAACCATTGAGGATTGCCAGTTCATCCACGTAGAGGTGTCCTTTATCTTAGACGATTCGGGGCAACAAAAGGTTACCCCACCATCGGAGAGGATCGAATTCTTTTTTCTTCGATGAAAGGCAAAACCAGAATAGAAGAAATAAACAAAAAACCATACAACGCCATAATCATGGTGTAGCCAGCTGCATCGGCAATTGGACCGGCAATGTAAGCCCCAATGGCACCCGCACCCGCTCCGGCCAGGTTGGAAAGCCCCAAAAACCGCCCGGCCTGCTCGCGCGGGACAATTTCCGTCCCCAAAGCCCAATTAGCCGAATAAAACAATCCTACTCCCGCCCCCACCAGCGAACCGGCCGCATACAGTGCTGTCAGTGTCGGGAACAACAACATCACACCAATCCCACCGGCAGCAAGCAAGCCGGCAATCGCCACCAGAATTTTTTTACCAAAGCGGTCGGCCAGAAAACCGCTCGGTAAAGCCGTAATCAGGATAAACACCCCCACAAACATGGTGATGGTTGCTGCCGGTGCAGCCGCTTTTTCTCCCGCAAATTGAGGGAAACGCTCCTGTAAAAAGAAAACAAGAAAGGTAGCCACATTGGTTGAACCCACCAGAAAAGCCAGCCGGTTGACTACCCACCACTTGAACGAAGGACGGTAGCGAATATCTTTGCCTACCCCAATTCTCAAGCTGGCAATCACCCCCAAGGCCACCGCAACACCCATCGCTAAAATACCGCCGATAATCGTTACAATACTTTTGAAAATACCATCCGATAAAGGCAGACTCAAGAACCAGCGCACAACCGCACCCATGCCAAGGATGATCAGTGTAAAGACAGCCGTCATCAAAGCCAAACGGAAAAATCCCTGCCAGTCGAGCGGGAAGGGAGGCTGATCCAGACGTTTTTCCGGTACCAGCATGGCCAATACGGTACAGATTACCATAACCACCATCAGAATAATCAATGCTGTCCACAACTGTCCCTGACTGACCAGTCGTCCCATAACAAACGAAACGAAAATGACCGGAACCGGCAATTCGAGCAATGCTTTGACACCCGAAAAACGACCGCGTTTTTGTTCGGGTACCAGATCGGGTATCAGCCCTTGTGTAGCGGCATGGGCAATGTTGGAAGAAAACATGGAAAAAACATAAAGTGCAAACAAAGCCGTATACCCGGCGCTGCCTTGCGTGCCTGCCACAAAACCCAGCAGGACAAACACAACCAATTCCCCCAGCGAACCGAGCAGAATGAATGGGCGACGCCTGCCCCATGGATGCGTGCTGCGGTCTGAAAGCATCCCCATCAAGGCCTGCACCAATACAGCCGTCATCAAAGCCCATAGACGGATATTCCCCAACGCCGCCCCTTTCGCTTGTTCACCGACAAACTGCTGAACGAGCAGCGGCAGGATCAAAGGAGAGATCGTTTGGGAGCGCGTGGTCAGGGCAAACCAGTAGATGTTGATCGTGATGTAATCGTACCAGCGCAAGGGTCTGTCCATAATTCCCTCAAAGTGAGCGATCAGTTTACAGGAATTGTGCCCATTATAGCGGAGAATGAGGACGGTTGGTTTGGAAATAAACCGCCAAGTTGATTTAATGTTAAAATCAAATTCCAACTCGCAAAACTTTTTGGAACCCTTGAGGGTTAAATAAAAAAATCCACAAATTCACCCAATTCATCCAAAAGGAGCAGAAATGCCACAAAATCGCACGAGAAAAATTGTCATCACCGGTGTTTTGGGGGCAATTGCTGTTTTATTGGGTCTGACCCGCCTGGGCTTCATCCCGTGGGTCACTGGCGCTTCACTCACCATCATGCACGTTCCTGTAATCATTGGCGCAGTGCTGGAAGGTCCGATTGTCGGTCTGGGCATTGGCCTGATTTTCGGCATCTTCAGCCTGATTCAGGCAGCCGTAGCCCCCACCGGCCCGGCAGATGTCTGGTTTACCAATCCGCTTCTCTCCGTGTTGCCGCGCTTGTTCATTGGCCCGGTTGCCTGGCTGGTGTGGCAATCCCTGCGTAAATGGACGGTTCCAGCGCTGATTCTCGCCGGCATTGCCGGCAGCCTGACCAATACGATTCTGGTACTGGGCATGATCGGTGTGCTTGGCTTTTTGCCCTTTGCCGCTTTGTTACCCATTGCCATTGCCAACGGTTTACCCGAAGCGGGCGTCTCGGCATTGATCACACTGGTTGTCGTGGCAGCCTGGCAGCAATTTGCGGTGGGCAAACGCAAAGGCGCAAATTTATAATCCTACACTCCCAGAATAAGGATCACCGCCGCGCAGCCAGCCCCCAATAATAGGGCGGCTGCATCTTTCCATGCAAAGTGCATGGTGTACATGGAAGTACGCCGGCGGGTACTTCCATAGGCACGGGCATCCATCGCCAGCGCCATCGTTTCTGCCCGCCGCAAACTGGTGAGAAACAAAGGCACAATCAACGGAATGACCTGCCGAACCCGTTGAAAGACATTACCTTTGCGCACCCCCCATTCAGCACCCCGCGAAGCCTGAGCTTTGGCAATCCGTTCGGCAGCGATGGCCAGAAATGGGATGAAACGGATGGTAACCTGCAAGACCATCACCAGGTCATGGACTGGCAATCCGAAACGGGAAAATGGCGCCAGGAGAGATTCGAGCCCGTGAATCATTTCCGAAGTGGAAAGAGTGAATGAGGATAAAGAAAGCGCCAGGATCAGCACACAAAATCGCAGCAACAACATTCCGGCCGAAACCAGACCACTGGCATAAATTTTGAATATCCCGAACTCGAACAAAGGCAATGCACTGGGTGGCCGGATGGATACAAAAACCTGCAAGACGGCCAGAATGAGAAGGAAAGGCAAAGGCGGCAGTAAACCGCGTAAAGCAAAACTCAGCGGAATGCGACCAATCCTCAACAAGACCAGCACCACCAGCAGGGCAAACAAAAGACCGCCAGGTTGAGCAGTGAATGTGGCCGCCATCAGAATCAGCAGATACATCACAATTCGTGCCCGCGCATCCAGCCGGTGCAGGATGGAATTCAGCGGCAGATACTGGCCGATATTGACCATGCGTAAAAACTCAAAATTATGCATGGTGAGCCTCCAGATTGCGGCGCAAATGCCCCACCAGATCGCCAATCCGCAGGATGCAGCGGGGAATATCCCAACCCAGTTCCCGCAGGCGTACCGCCGCCCGGGTTACCAGCGGCGCTTCCAGTCCGTGTTCTTCCAGCAGACTCACGTTGGAATAAACTTCTTCTGCAGCGCCATCCAGCAGCGTCCTGCCCTTGTGAAGTACCGTCAAACTGTCGCTTAACTCCGCAATATCCTCCATGTGATGGGAGGAAAGCACCAGTGTTAATCCCTGCTGACGCAGTTTTTCCAGAGAACGCAGGGTTTCGTTGCGCGAACGCGGATCAAGCCCGGCGGTTGGTTCATCCAGCAGTAACACCTGCGGGTGCATGGCAATCAACGAAGCCAGTGCCACTTTACGCCGTTCACCTCCGCTGAGGGTAAATGTGAGCCGGTCTTTGAAGGTCTCAAAATCCAAACCAACCATTTCCATTGCCAATTGCACGGTTTGCCGCAAGGTTTCCCGTTCACCTCTCAAGCGCGGCGCGTACGCAACTTCATCCCCAACAAATTGTTCAAACAGTTGATAATCTGGATTTTGGAAGACCAAACCAGCAAACTGTCGCACAGCTTTCAGGTCGGTTTTTGGATCATTCAGATCAAACGGACCGACCGTCACCTTGCCTGTTTGGGGCAGTAACAAACCATTAAGGTGCTGCAAGAGGGTAGATTTTCCAGAACCTGTGGAGCCAATCAGCCCATGTACCTTGCCCTCAGCGGCATGCAAGTGTACATCTTCTAAAGCCGGATACGCCAGTGGAGTATCCGCCAGATAGGTATGTCCCAACCGGTCAACATGGATAAAGCCGTTTTGCGGTGCAACAGGTGGAGTTTCCTCATCCAAACCGCTCACCCTCACATTAAACGGCGGGGGCGGCAGGGCAGCAATCAGATCATTGGAACGTAACAGGTTCGGCGGCAGGGTGGGCAGCACTTCCCGCAGTTGAATCGCCAACCGTCCCGCCAGCGGCAGATCCAACCCCAGCGACCACAGGTCGGCCGGATGGCTGAAGACTTCCTGAGGTGTGCTATCCAGCGCAATTTCCCCTTTACTCAATACCACCACCCGCTGAGC
>NZ_DAOUBL010000083.1:0-5958 GCF_034432615.1 Bellilinea sp.
CTCGCAAAACACCTCAAAGTGCATACCTTCAGCGCCGAAAACCTGATCCGTCAGGCAAAGCGCTTCAGCCTTACAAAACTGGAAAGCGCTTATAAGCTTCTGCTGGAAACCGACCGGCTGGTAAAATCAGGCCAGGCAGATTTTCAAGTCGCTTTGCAGACATTAATCGTCCAGTTATCGAATCCCGAAACCGTCCATTAACAACCCCCTGACGCCCCGCCGCCCGCCGCCATATTCAACCCGCCGCCCAACATTTTTGCAAGGGCATTTCATCCCCACACTGGCACGAACCTTGTTACCCTAACAGGGTCAGGGATAGATGAAGGTTTTGTTCAGCCCAGCGGAGGTACGATGAAAATCCCTCGTTTTGTTGTTCTCAATGGCCTTGTCCTGATCAGTCTGTTGGTGGTACTGGTCTCCTCTCATCCGGCGCTGGCCGCCAGCGAACCGCCGGGCGAGCCGGTCAGCAGTCTGCCCCCTGAGTTGCAGTCTGCGCTGGATCAGCGGATTAACCAAATCGGCATCCAATCGCTGGGGTTCTTGCTGTATGAACCGCGTGTGGTGGATGTGGAATACTCGGCGGATGGCAGCCTTGCGCTGATCTGGTTTGCCTTTGTGGATCCAGATACCGGTCAATTCATTGAAGGGGAGCCGGGGCTGGCCATCGCCCGGCTGAGCGCACCTGCAGAGGGACAAAAGGGCATTCAGGCGTGGGATGTAACCCTGCAGGCTGATGATGAATGGGGAGAAACCCTGCTGGAAGTCCCGCAGGACCTGTTGAGCGATGAAGTCCGTCAGATGTACATGACCCCCAGCGAGGATAAGAGCATCCTGACCACCACCGTTTACCGCGGCTACAAGCTGCCCTGGCCGGCCGGTGTTTCACACCGCGTTTCGCAGTCGGTCAGCCACAGCACCTGCGCCAACTGGGTGGACTGCCGTTATGCCTGGGATTTTGCCGAGGACAGCCCCAATCAAAACTGGTCCATTCTGGCCGCCAAGGGCGGGATTGTCAAACGGGTCAAGTGGGATATTCCCACCCGCTCGCCTTCCGCCTGCCCGGGTGACGGCACGGTCGGCAATTACATTGTGCTGGAAGACCGCAGCACCACCCCATGGACTTATCAGTTGTACCTGCATCTTGCCCAAAACAGCATCCCGGAACGGCTTCGTACTGTCGGCGCCATTGTTCAGCAGGGGGAATACCTTGGGCTGGTGGATAACACCGGCGCTACCTGCGGCAGCCACCTGCACTTTCACGTCCACACCAACCCCAATTCGTACTGGGGCACTTCTGTAGATATCCGCTTCGATGATGTGGCAGTCAACGACGGCCGCCCGCGCACCTGTTTCGAAGCCGCCAACTGGTCGGCCTACGGCAATCAGTGCAACCCCGGCAACCGCTACACCTCCGGCAACATCGGCACCAATCCGCCGGCCGGCTCGTTGAACCTACCGGCGCCCGGTGAAGAAGTGACCGCGCCCACCGTGCTGGTGGCGGGCACCGCCTGGGATGACCAGCAGGTAACCAACATTCAAATCATTGCCCGCGGGTTGGACGGAGTCTGGAAAGACGTGGGCAGCGGCTTTACCCAAACCCCCTTTGCAGTGGAGGCAAATTTGTGCGCCGCCGGTATCCCCAACGGACCGGTGGATATTGCCCTGCGGGTTTGGGACAATCACGGCAATGTCACCATCCAGCCGCAGGGGCTGCGCACCGTGCTGAAGAAGTACAACTGCCCGGCGGCTGCCCCAACCTGCACACTGACGGAGAACAAAATCATCCTTTACAGCCAGCCGAATTTTGAGGGCAGCTGCCGCGAGTACCTGTGGAACGGCGATATCAGTGTGCCGGATCTGGCGACCGGCGGCTCACCCGTCGGCAGCAACAACACCCAGTCTATCCGGGTTGGCAGCAACGTGCGCGCCGTGCTGTACGACTACACCGGTTACGGCGGGCGCGCCGAAGCCTTCGAGCGGGATGATCCCAATCTGGCCGACAATCCCATCGGCGCCAAGACAGCCTCCTCTCTCAAAGTACAATTGCGCAGTTCAACCGGCCTCGCATCGTCGCTCATCTATCCGACCGGCGGCGTATCCATACCGGCAACCGATTCGATCACGTTGTTCATGTCCTCACCCTCGGCAACCGGCTACGGTTTCACCCTAAACCGCGATGGGCAGTTGTACCAGAGTTATGACAACCTGTCCTTCCCGGCCGTTTCCATTGGCAGCCTGCCGCCCGGCAATTATTCGGTACGCGGCTGCACCAGAGTGGCCGCCAGCGGCGCCAATTGCGCCGACCGCACCGACTGGGTCAATTTCACCGTCACCAGCGCCGCGCTGCCCAACAACAACCTGAAAACCGCACCCTATAGCGACAACATGAACACCAACAATGGCGACTGGCACGCCACCGGCGGCTGGCAGCATACCGGTACACACTGGCGCTACGGCAACGGCAGCTCCTACAGCGGCCGGGGCAGCCTGACTTCCCCGCCCATCCGCCTGCCGGAAAGCGGCAGCCCCTATCTCTACTTCAACTACCGCTATCGGACGGAATCACCTGCACAGTGGTGGGATCAGCGCCGTCTGCAAATCTCGGTGGATGGCGGACCGTTCAGCGACCTGCCCGATTGGGGACAGTTTTACCATGACCCGCCCACCGCCAATACCTGGCTGAACACCCCCAACATGGATCTCAGCCCGTATCTGGGCCGCACCATTCGCATCCGCTTTTACTTCAACACACTGGACGACAACTACAATCAAGGAGTTGGCTGGGAAATTGACAATTTCCAGATTCTGAACACCCAGCCCACCGGCGGTTGTGCCGTCAATCCGGCCAACACCAGTCTGTCCGCCGCCCGCTGGGTCAACATTGGCGAAACCGTGGTCGGCGAAACGTTGTGCGTGCCCGGCAGCCAGATGTACTATCAGTTCTTCGGTTTTCAGGGGCAGAGCATTTGGGCTGAAGTCAACGCCAAAGCCATCGGCTCGCAGTTGGACCCCTACCTCTACCTGCTGGATAGCAGCGGCGGCATCATCACCGAAAATGACGACATTGTCTACCAGCAGAATCAGGACTCTCGCATCGAAATCACCCTGCCTTACACCGGCAACTACTATCTGCGCGTCAAGGCCTGGGATCACCCCGGTGCAGGCGGCGCGGATTACTACTACGTCCTGCGCCTGATGGAATTCAACACCTCGCCGTACCTGCGTTTCATAATTCCGGCTTCAAACTGGATTGCTGGAGGCCCGTTTGAAGCGCGGGTTGAGGTCAACGCCCAGGCCAGCGGTATCAGTCAGGTGGATTTCTACTACCGCGCGCCGGACGCCGCCAACAGCAGCTGGCAGCTGATTGGCAGCGACACCAACGGCAGCGATGGCTGGAGCATCAACATCAACCCGGCCGGGTTCGGGGGAATGGTGGGCGGAACGATCTATGCTCAGGCGCGCAGCACCAGCGGGCAAATCTGGGGCGACTGGCGGTTGAACCTGCAAATTGACGGCGGCAAACCCACCGCGCAGTGGAGCGGCGGCCTGCCCAACCCCAGCGGCTCGACTGCCGTACGACTGGCGTGGAGCGCGCAGGATGATGTTTCCGGCATCAGCCGTGTGGAATTTCAGTATCGCATCAACGACGGCGTCTGGCAGGACTGGAACGTCAAACCGACCGTCGAAAGCGGCAGCATCTGGTTCCTTGGGCAGGCCGGTCAAAAGGTTGAATTCCGCATCCGCGCGGTAGACCGCGCCGGTAATGTGCAGGATTGGCCCGCCGGTGGACAGGTAACTACCCTGCCGGTTAGCTGCACCGCCGGCAGCGACGAACCGGCCAATGACCAGCGTGCGGGCGCCATTTTCCTGCCGTATGAAACCGGTCTGGAACAACAACTTTGCCCGGCCGCCGACCGCGACTGGATGCGCTTCGACGCTCAGGCGGGCAAGCCCTATCTGTTCTTCGGCATTTCACAAGCGGGCGGAGCGGCCCTCAAGATGGGCATTTATGACAGCGCCGGCAATTTGCTCAGCGAACGCTCCGCCGCAGAGTTAGGGCAAAGCCTGACGTTCATCTGGACCGCGCCCGTCAGCGGCACTTATTACCTGCTGGCTGCCCCGCTGCAGGACGGTTTATTCGGCAATGATGTGCGCTACCGCATCTGGTACGGCGAACCGCGCCAGCTGTTCCTGCCGATGGTCAATCGTTGACAACGCGGCGGTATTTTAGCGCAGGTTCGGGATAAGCACAAAAACCCGACCAGCAGCGCAATGAACCTCCTGCGGGAAATTGCCGCGCTTGCTCCGATCGTTCAAAAGAACGCCGATTGTTTATGTCTCACCTGCTTACGGAGGCGATTTCGTTCAACGCAAAGGCGCAAAGACACAGAGAAGCGAAAAAGAAATCTTTGCGTCTTTGTGTCCTGGCGATAAGTCCTTTTTTTGTAAAGCATGGGCTTTCCAGCGCAGGGACAGGCATCGGGCTGGCGAAAGTCCCCCCTCCTGCCTCCCCCAAAATCGGCCCAGCGATTTTGGGGGAGGCTCAGGACAGGGCCGCGCTCGCTCAACAGGATAATCAAGGTTTACGTCATTCCGAGCGAAGCGAGGAATCTCCCCTCTTGCTTATCGAAGGCTGTGCGGGAGATTGCCGCGCTCGCCGCGCTCGCTCAAAAGGACATGGGACTGCTAATGTTGTTCCGGGTGCAGCGACACAAACAAGAATTAAGGCACACTCACCAGTACTGATAAAATGCCCCCTCCCGCGCCTCCCCTATATCGCAAATACGATTTTGGGGGAGGCTAAACTGGATTCGGAAGGGATTCATCCCCAACGGATGTGATTTTAATCGTACCCCAGGATTTCTTTGCGCTTCTTGCCCCAGCGCAGAGCATCGGCTATGCCTTCCTCAATTGAGCGCTGCGCCTTCCAGCCGAGCAGCCTTTCAGCCGTATCGGCATTGGCATAAGCGCCGGCCACATCGCCGGGTCGCGGCGGCATCTCGCGCAGCGGCAGGGGCTGACCATACACCTTCTCAAAAGCCGCCACCAGTTCGCGCACCGTCACCCCGCGCCCGGTGCCCAGGTTAATCACCACATAGTTGTCGGGCGGGTTGCCCGCCCGCTCAAAAACGGCATCAAATTCCAGCACCGCTTTGAGGTGCGCTTCCGCCAGATCCCACACATGGATGTAATCGCGGATGCCGCTGCCATCGCGGGTCGGCCAGTCGGTGCCGGTCAGTTCAAAATAGGGCTGTTTACCCAGCACGGTATCTACCATTTTGCCCAACACCAGCGAGGGGTAACGCACATGGATACCGCTGCGCAGTTTGGGGTCGGCCCCAATTGGATTGAAGTAACGCAGGGCAATGCCCTTCATGCCGTAGGCGACGCAGAAATCCCGCAAAATCATCTCCATCATGTACTTGGTGCGCGCGTAGGGGCTGCGCGGTTTGAGCGGAGAATTCTCGGTGACCATGAAGCCCGGCACATCATCGTAAATGGATGCCGAGGAACTGAACAAAACCCGCTGGCATCCCAGCCGGTTCAGTACCCGGAATAATTCCAGCGATTTGGCAACATTTTCTCGGTAATACTCATACGGTTTTTCAACCGACTCCGGCACGATGATCAGCGCGGCGCAATGGACGGTTGCCTGAATATCGGGGTGTTCAAGAAAAATGCGTTCCAGCAGGGCTTCATCGGCAATATCACCCTCGTAGAAAACCCGCTCACGGACAAACTCACGTTTGCCCACCGAAAGGTTATCCAGAATCACAGGGGTATGTCCGGCATCCAGCAGAGCAGAAGCAACGGTACTCCCAATATAGCCGGCGCCGCCGGTAATCAAAAATTTCATGGTGTCCTCCGGAGATATTTTAACGTCAATTCGGGATAAATCATTTTTACATCAACTTTCGAGTTTCGTCCCCCTCCCGCCTCCCCCAAAATCGCAGGCGC
>NZ_DAOUBL010000084.1:0-3798 GCF_034432615.1 Bellilinea sp.
GGTATGGAACGCAGAGGGAATCATTTTGCACGCCAACCCCACCGCCGCCAACCTGCTGCGCGTCAAACCGGACAGCCTGCTCGGCTCGAAACTGGATGCCTACATCCGCTTCCCGCGCCCGGTACAGGATGCACTCCAAAAACAAATTCCAATCAACGATCTTGAAGTTCAACTGACCGTTGCCGGTGAGCCGGTCAGCTGTCTGCTCAGTTTACAGTACATTCATGGCCGGCACGGTTTGCGCATGGCAATTGCCGTGCTCCGGCCAGTGAAGACCCTGCGTGAATATGTCCAGCGGCAGGTCAGCTCCCCCACCTTTGACCTGCAAAACCTGATCGGTGAATCGCCCGCCATTCGCCGTGTGCGGCGCATGGCGCGCAGCGCCGCGGCCGCACGCGGCTGCGTCTTGATCCGCGGAGAACCCGGCACCGGTAAAAACCTGCTGGCGCGGGCGATTCACTATCACAGCCAGCGCAGCCATGCTCCCTTTGTGGTTTTTGCCTGTACCGCTGTGCCCAGCGAACTTGCGCTGACTGAACTGATCGGCAGCGAAAAAGGCAATCATGACGGCGCGCCGATCACAAGCAAATTTGAACTGGCCGCTGGCGGCACACTCTTTTTACAGGATGTGGATCAATTGCCGCTCGAAGCCCAAAGCGTACTGCTCAACTTTCTGGAACTGGGCATCATCCAGAAAATTGGCAGCCGAAAACCCATTGAGGTGGACGTGCGCATCATTGCCTCCAGTTGCGCTCCACTGGAGCATCTGGTTCGTGAGGGCAACTTCCGCGCCGATTTGCTCTACCGGCTCAGTTCCCTTGAAATCGTGCTGCCGCCCCTGCGCGAACGCAAACAGGATTTAGACCTGCTGATCGAACAAATTCTTCAAAGGTTGTCTAAACAGGTTGGCCACCCCCTGACCCTCAGCCGCGAAACGCTCAGCCTGTTGAAGGCCTATCACTGGCCCGGCAATGTACGCGAACTGGAATCGGTGTTGACCCGCGCTGCAGTTCAAGCCAGCCCGGGCCGGCTGATCACCCCCGGTCATTTACCCCACTTACAGCCCATGACGGATTTTGAACCTTCACCCTCCAGTGAGGACGGCCGCATACTGCCACTGGAGGAACTGGAAAAACGTGCCATTTTGCAAGCCGCTCAATACTGTCAGGGCAATGTAACCCGCATGTCCGAAATGCTTGGAATTGGCAGAACAACCATCTGGCGCTATTTCAAACAAATGAATTTATCTCCCGAGGAATTCCGCATTCGCGACACCAAATCTCAAAATGTTTCAAATTGAAACACTTATTAAGATAACTGTTCCATTTCGAACCAAAAATTTCACAAAAGTTGACCTATCCATCTTGTGCCGTACAATTAAGGGCGATGTTTAATTTTTCTTCTATAATCCGCAATTTTTGGCAAATTAGTGGTTCCCGAACGATGGGCTGGCATCTCGCAGTCCAGTGGTCATGTGTTATCCCCTCTCTTCAGGCAGAAGATACCGTTTGTTAGGAAGCATTCCAAACAACGGTATTTTTTTGCAAGTTTCTACCGGTCTTTTCTCAACAATCCAATACTGACTAAGGAGGTTGCACGGAAAGAGATACGATCATCTGTCCTTCGTTTTCTATTGTTTCCCCAATTTTTCAAATCCTTTGAAAGGAGAGATCGAAGATGAAATCAAGAGGTTTAAGTGAATTCCTTGGCGAAGTCATTGGAACATTCACGCTGATCTTGTTAGGTGATGGTGTGGTTGCCAATGTGGGGCTCGCTCCGCGTCTGGCCTCCCCCGCCTATAACTGGAACACCATCACCATCGGCTGGGCCTTCGCGGTGATCGTGGCGGTATATGTGTCGGCCGGTGTTTCCGGTGCGCACCTCAATCCCGCTGTGACCATCGCCTTAGCCGTCAAACGTGGTTTTTCATGGTCGAAAGTACCCACCTACATTTTGGGTCAGTTCGTTGGCGCGTTCCTCGGTGCGCTGGGTGTCTACCTGGTCTATATGGAAGGTTTACAGGCCGCCGGCATGCCCAATGTGTGGTGCACTGGTCCGGGATCGGTGTTCGGTCAGGCCTTCTGGGGCGGAACAGGAGGCGGCTCGGTTGGAGCCTACTCGCTGGTCAATGCCAGCATTGCTGAAATTGTGGGCACCGCCGTGCTGCTGTTTGGGGTTTTGGCCAGCGGTGATGAGCGCAACCTCGGCCTCAAATTCAACATGGGTCCGTTCCTGGTTGGCGGCACCGTGCTGGCAGTCGGTTTGAGCCTTGGCGGCCCCAGCGGTTACGCCATCAATCCCGCCCGTGATCTCGGCCCGCGCATCTTCGGCGCTTTGGTCGGGACAAAGGACTTGTTCGATGGCATTTACTGGCTGGTAGCCCCGGTGATTATGCCAATCATCGGTGGTATCCTCGGTGCAGTGATTTACGACGCACTGGTTACCGCTCAACTGCCCCCCAAGAAAGACTAAATTTCATCATCACCCGGGCCTGCTTTGTAAGTTGAAGCAGGCCCACTCTCGCCCCGCTGACTAGTGGTACTCCGCAAAAGTTTTTGAATAGAAAGGAAATACAGCATGAAAAAGTTAATCAACAAACCAGAAGACGTGGTGAAGGAAGAGCTGGAGGGGATTGCCGTTGCTCATCCGGACCTCGTCAAAGTCCATTTTGACCCGAATTTTATCGTCCGTGCAGATGCTCCCATTCAAGGTAAAGTGGGCATCGTCTCCGGCGGCGGATCCGGCCACGAACCCATGCACGGTGGTTTCGTCGGGTTGGGTATGTTGGATGCAGCCTGCCCGGGTGCGGTTTTCACTTCCCCCACCCCCGATCAGATGTTGGAAGCCACCAAAGCGGTCAACGGCGGGGCAGGTGTACTGCATATCGTCAAAAATTACACCGGCGACATCATGAACTTTGAAATGGCCGCCGATCTGGCGCGCGCCGAGGGTATTGACATCGAATCGGTGGTGATTGATGACGATGTAGCCGTACAGGACAGCCTCTACACCGCCGGCCGGCGCGGCGTTGGTACCACCGTCCTGGCAGAGAAAATCTGTGGGGCAGCCGCTGAACAGCGCCGCTCCCTGAAGGAAGTGGCCGACATTTGCCGCAAAGTCAACGGCTGGGGCCGCAGCATGGGCATGGCGCTCACCTCCTGCACGGTTCCGCACGTCGGCAAACCCACTTTCGACCTGCCGGAAGATGAAATGGAAATCGGCATCGGTATCCATGGTGAGCCGGGCCGCACCCGCATGAAGATCAAACCCGCTGATGAAATCGTCGAAATGCTGATGGAGCCCATCATCTCCGATCTGCCCTACAAAGCCGGCGATGAGGTACTTTTGTTCGTCAACAGCATGGGCGGCACCCCATTAATTGAGCTGTACATCATCTATCGCAAGGCGTATGAAATCGCCACCAAACACGGTTTGAAAGTTGTCCGCAACCTGATTGGGCCTTACATCACCAGCCTCGAAATGGCGGGCACCTCCATCACCCTGCTGAAGATGGACGAAGACCTGATCAAATTGTGGGATGCCCCGGTCAAGACCCCCGGCCTGCGTTGGGGTGTATAAAAATCCTGAAAAGCCAGGTTTACCCGTTGGCTCGGCCTGGCTAGCCTTATGGAGAACTCTATGGTAATTACACGGGATGACATACTTGAATGGATTACACGCTACGCTGAAATACTGGCGGAGAACCGCGACTACCTGACCCAGCTGGATGCCGCCATTGGCGACGCCGACCACGGCGCCAATATGGACCGTGGCTTTCAGGCTGTCATGAAAAAGATG
>NZ_DAOUBL010000085.1:0-19367 GCF_034432615.1 Bellilinea sp.
TCAGGAAAAAATCCCTTATTTCAAAGAGTTGGGATTGACCTATTTGCACCTGATGCCGCTATTCCGCTGCCCGGAAGGGGAAAATGACGGCGGTTATGCCATTTCCAGTTACCGGGAGGTGAACCCTGCCCTGGGAAGCATGCAGGAGTTATCCAATCTGGCCCGTTTGTTACGTGGGCAAGGAATCAGTCTGGTGTTGGATTTTGTGTTCAATCACACCTCAAATGAACATGAATGGGCGCTCAAAGCACGGGCGGGAGACCCGGATTATCAATCCTTTTATTACATGTTTGACGATCGCTTAATGCCAGATGCGTATGAACGTACGTTACGTGAAATTTTCCCGGAAGAACACCCCGGTGCTTTTACTTATTTCCCTGAGATTGGCAAGTGGGTGTGGACAACATTCCACTCCAATCAATGGGATTTGAATTATTCGAATCCGGTGGTCTTCAATCGTATGGCAGAGGAAATGCTTTTTCTCGCCAATGCCGGTGTGGAAGTATTGCGTCTGGATGCGGTTGCGTTCCTTTGGAAGCAAATGGGCACCAATTGTGAAAACCTGCCAGAAGCCCACATGCTCATTCAAGCCTTCAATTCAATTGCGCGAATATCTGCCCCGGCGTTGATTTTTAAGTCGGAAGCAATAGTTCACCCGGATGAGGTGGTGCGCTATATTCACCCAAAAGAATGTCAAATTTCCTATAATCCGCTGTTAATGGCTTTATTGTGGAATACACTGGCAACCCGCCAGACCGATTTGCTCACCTTTTCGATGCAGGAGCGTTTTAAAATTCACCCACGATGTGCATGGGTCAATTATGTGCGTTGTCACGATGATATCGGATGGACTTTTTCAGACGAAGATGCAGCTCAATTGGGGATAAATGGGTTTGATCATCGTCGTTTTTTGAACGAGTTTTATACGGGTAAGTTCCCGGGCAGTTTTGCAAGGGGATTGCCATTTCAGGAAAATCCGCGCACGGGCGATGCCAGGATTTCGGGTACCTGCGCTTCGTTGGCAGGTTTGGAAAAGGCAATTTACCAGGAAACTGAACGCGAAGTGGAACTGGTGCTGCGGAGGATTTTGCTGATTCACAGCGTCATCCTTTCCATTGGAGGAATCCCCTTAATTTATTTGGGGGATGAAATTGCAACTTTGAATGATTACCGCTACCGTGAGGATCCGGCAAAAGTAAGGGATTCTCGCTGGGTACACCGCCCTTTCGCAGATTGGGAGAAATACAAGCGGCGTCATGATGAAACTACATTGGAGGGTAAACTATACAGCCGGTTGAGAAGATTAATTCAATTGAGAAAGGAAATTATGGCGTTTGGTGGCGCCCAAACGGAAATCCTTACCCTTCGATCCAAACACCTTTTCTCGTATGTGCGTCAACTTCAAAACGAGCGAGTACTGGCAATTTGCAATTTCAGTGAGCAGCCGCAAATCATTGACGGAAATGAAATCCGTCTGCATGGGTTGGGATATCACTTTGTTGATCTGGTCAGCGGTCAACCGTATTCAACAATCAATGATTTAATGCTGGAACCCTACCAGTTTGTTTGGTTAAAGGTCGATTCCTGATCAGGATTGGACAGCAAGTTCTGCAATACGAACAATGACCTGAACGGCCTTTTCCATCGATTCAACGGGGATAAATTCATACCGTCCATGGTAATTGTGCCCGCCATTGAAGATATTGGGGCAGGGTAATCCCATGTAAGACAACCTTGCTCCGTCTGTGCCACCACGCACCGGTCGAATAATGGGGCTAACCCCCACATCCAGCATGGCCTGTTTCGCCAGGTCAATGATGTGCATGACCGGCAGGATTTTTTCTTTCATGTTGTAATAGCTGTCACGCAGATCCACTTTGATTCGTTCTGACCCATAGTATTCATTTTGATACTGGATGGCGCGAATAAGAATTGCCTTCATTTCTTCAAATTTCTGGCGGTCATGTTCGCGGATGATGTAGCGCATCTCAGCAGCGTCCACATTACCATAAATGTTAGTCAGATGGAAAAATCCTTCATAGTGATCGGTATGTTCGGGGCGGAGGTGAGGCGGTAACATCTGATGAAGATTGATGGCGATTTGTAGAGCGTTGATCATCTGATTTTTGGCAGTGCCGGGGTGTACGTTGCGCCCCTGAATGAAAATTTTTGCATTGGCGGCGTTAAAGTTTTCATACTGCAATTCACCAATTTCACCGCCATCCATGGTGTAGGCAAAATCAGCGTTGAATTTTTTAACATCAAATCGGTCAGCTCCCCGCCCAATTTCTTCATCCGGGGTAAAGCCGACCCGAATGGCTGAATGGGGTATTTCCGGGTGCTGAGCGAGATATTCGACGGCTGCCATTATTTCCGCGATTCCAGCTTTATCATCTGCACCGAGCAGGGTATTGCCATCCGTTGTAATCAGGGTTTGGCCCACATATTTATTCAGGATGGGGAAGTCCTGCGGAGAGAGAACAATATTTTTCTCGGTATTGAGTAGAATATCGCCACCTTTATAGGAAACGATTTGCGGGTTGACGTTTTCACCGGTCATATCCGGGTTGGTATCCAGATGGGCGATAAAACCGATGGTAGGCGCATTCTCTACATTAGCGGGCAAGGTTGCCATCACATAACCGTTTTCATCCAGCGAAATGTCCACCAGGCCAATTTGTTTCAGTTCTTCGACCAGCAGTCTTGCCAGGTCTAATTGCCGGCTGGTGCTGGGACAAGTGTCCGAAGCCGGATCGGATTCGGTGAAAATTTTTGCATAGCGGATAAAACGATCAACAACAGAGGTTTTCAAGGGTCAACTCCTGAGCAGGTTAATCGGGTTGATTATACCCCAACAAAACACTACAGATGGATTTGGTTCGTTTTGGTTTGTGAGATAATAAAAGTGAAAATTCGGTCAGAGTGAAGTGGATACAATAAGGGTAAAGTGTATCGTTTACAACTTAAGAATTTTTGTGCAAGAAAGGTTTTACGAAATGAAAGAATATGCCATTCCTATGGTGCCCGGACCAACCACCGTTCCACAAATCATCCTGGAGGCGATGAGCAAAGATTACCCATCACCAGACCTGGAGATGGAATTTCTGGATTTATACAATCAAACCGAAGAAATGTTGAAGCGTCTGTATGAAACAAATAACCGGGTTGTCATTCATACCGGTGAAGGGATGATGGCATTGTGGGGGGCTTTAAAAAGCGCGATCAGGCCGGGTGATCGGGTTCTGGCATTGGCCAGTGGTGTGTTCGGTTACGGCATAGCCGAAATGGCCGCTTCCATCGGCGCAGAAGTCAAAATTTATGGGGTCGAATATGACCAAACTCTGAAAGATTGGGATGAGGTTGAGAAGGCGATTCAAGCCTTTCGGCCGAAGATGATCACCGCCGTGCACTGCGAAACGCCTTCAGGAACCCTGAATCCGCTGGAAATGGTGGGTTTATTAAAACAAAAATACGAAGTCCCGTTATTTTATGTGGATGCAGTTGCCAGTTTGGGCGGTACACCGGTTAAGACAGATGAATGGGCGATTGACCTGTGTTTGGGCGGTTCGCAAAAAGTGCTTTCTGCTCCGCCGCTAGCCGCATTTGTTGCCGTTAGCCCTGGCGCCTGGGACGTTATCAAACAAGTTGGATATGTCGGTTATGATGCTCTTTTGCCTTTTTATGATGCCCAGGAGAAGTTTTACTTTCCATACACTCCGAACTGGCATGGCGTTGCAGCGATTCATCAGGCTGTAAAAATGATCTTCGATGAGGGTTTGGATGTAGTTTTCCAGCGGCATGAAACGGTTGCCAGCCACTGCCGCAGTGAATTAGAGTCTATGGGATTAAAATTGTTCCCGGCAAGAGATGCGCAACCTTCACCGACCGTGACAGCGGTTTATGTGCCGGAAAAATTTAGCTGGTCTGAACTGGATCGCCGGTTTCGCGAAAAAGGGCTGGCTACAGGCGGTTCCTATGGTCCTCTGGCGGGTAAAATCTTCCGGCTCGGTCACATGGGCAGTCAGGCAAGCATGGAGTTGGTGGACAAAGCTCTCAAGGTGATTAGAGAGGTGGTAACCTCTTCATAATTTGAGTGCTTTTTGTACAGCCGTGCGGAGCACTTCGTACTCTGGCATTCCGCGGAAACCTTTAGAGGTTGGGTAAACCCGGCAGCCCAGAAAATAGTTTTCCTGCTCGCTTGGGAACAAGTCTTGTCCATCAATATAAAACGAGGGTGAACCGGTAAATTTTCGCTTGGTCGCTTCTTCGTCAGACTCAACTTTGTAGAGATGAATTTCCTCGTTGATGTTCAAATCCTTCAAAACCCGTTCGAAGAGTTCGAGCGCATTCTCCCAATTGGGGCAGTCATGAAAGTAGAGAAGTTCAATTTTTGACATTGCTCCTCGCCAGTTGTTTTGAATCTTTACAGCAGTGATCGGTTGAATGAATTTTACCCCTGTGTTTTCAGGCCAAGGGTGGTAGCGATGATCATTTTTTGCATTTCGGAGGTGCCGGAATAAATCTTGGTGCCAATTGCATCCCTTAAGTAACGCTCGATTTCAAAATCTGTCGTGTAGCCATAACCGCCAAATACTTGAATGGCGTCCAGGAAAGTTTGAATGGCGGCTTCGCTGGTAACCAGTTTGGCAATGGATGCCGGCATGGTTGGATCTCCATGTTCTAGTTCCCATGCGGCTTTGTAAATCAGCAGGCGTGCCGATTCAAGACGCACCTGCATGTCCACAATTTTTCCTGAAATGGCTTGATAAGCAGAGATGGGTTTTCCAAACTGTACTCTTTCGTTAGCATAACGCACACATTCTTCAATTTGACGCTGCATTGCCCCCAAAAAAGGCGCAAGGATGAGCGCGCGTTCCCAAAACATGATTCTTGAGAATACCCTGGAACCGCTGCTTGGGCTTCCAATAACGTTGGAGGCGGGGATGCGGGCATCGCGAAAAATGACATCAGCCATCGGTGAAGTCCTTGATCCCATCTTCTCCATGTGTGATTCCACCGAGACCCCCGGGGTGGAACCTTCGACTGCGAAACAGGTAATGCCGGCGAAACCGTATTTTTTATTGATAGTAGCAAAAGTGATAAAGAAATCCGCTACCGGTGCATTGGTGACGAAGGTTTTACTTCCGTTAAGGATGAAATTGTCTCCATCTTTTACTGCCGTTGTGGACATAGACATGGCATCCGACCCAGCGGCCGGCTCAGAAATGGCATGTGCACCAACCCATTCACCGGAGATCAGTTTTGGCAGGTATTTTTGCTTGATTTCTTCATTGCCAAAGAGAAGTAAAGGCATTTCAACCGCCCAGATGTGAGCACCAATCGAGAGGAAGATGCTGGTGTCTTTGCTCCCATAACCAAAGCCTTCCAGAACGCGCGTGACGGTGAGAGCATCCAACCCTAACCCACCGTATTTTTCGGGGATGATCATTCCCAACAATCCAAGGTCTGCGCAGGCTTGCCACTTTTCTTTGGAGAAGTGCTGATTGCGGTCTTCCTCAATCAGGTTGTGATTCATTTTTTTCTGAGCAAATTCTATTGCCTGATGATACAGGTCTTCCTGTTCCTGTGTCCATTCGAAGTTCATTTTTTCGCCTCTTTTATCAAAAATATCCACAATTGATTGTACATTAACCTTCCGTAGAAATCCTTTGATTTGTCTAATAATTTGCGGAAAAAACCAAAATTGGATGTGTTACAATCCTTTGAGGAATATTTTGACGAAGAAGTAAAAAAAATGATAGGAGAAAGGAATGAAGGTTGCTTTTTTACATTACTCTGCTCCGCCGGTGGTAGGGGGAGTAGAGAATGTGATGGCCAGTCAGGCCGAATGTTTAAATAACTTTGGGTATGATGTTGAAATTATCTGCGGCAGGGGAAGCCAGTGGCATCCGCGCATTGAGGTAATAAATTATCCCCTGTTAGATTCCCGGAATCCACAAATCCTTGAATTGAAGAAAAGCCTTGACCGAGGTGAAGTCAGGGAGGATTTCGACCAAACCGTTGACCAAATTTTCAACTGGCTGAAAGATGCACTTACCGGTACCAGGTTATTGATTGCCCATAATGTAGCCTCTCAGCATAAAAATCTGGCTTTGACGGCTGCACTTAAACGGCTGGTTTCTTCAAGACAGGAGAAGCTTTCCGTCATTTTATGGCACCATGATTTTGCATGGACAGCGAACCAGTATTCGGCGGAGTTATATCCATCCTATCCATGGATTTTGGGTAAAATCGCGTGGGAGGGTGTAACGCACGTTGTTGTTTCGGAAGCCCGGAAGAAGGAAATGGTGCAATTGACAGGCATTGATGATGGCAAAGTTCGGGTAATTCCAGCCGGAATCAATCAAAAAAGTTTGATCGGTTTAACCGATGAACTATACCGGTTGGCAACCCAGCATCATTTTTTGTCTGCTGATCCATTGATATTGATGCCTATCCGCGTTACCCGTAGAAAAAACCTTGAGATGGCGTTACATATTACCGCTCATCTCAAACACAGGCTTCCGGCATTAAAACTGGTGGTGACCGGTCCGATTGGCGCGCATAATCCCACCAATGAACAATATTTGAAAGAATTGGTGGAACTCAGAAGAAAGCTTGATCTGGAAAATCAGGTAATTTTTCTTGCCGAATATTTTCCGAACGGCATTTCGGAGGATTGGATAGGCTCTTTTTATAGAATGGCGGATGTGCTTTTATTGACCAGTAAAGAAGAAGGTTTTGGCATTCCCATATTGGAAGCTGGTTTGGGCCGCTTAATAATTTTTTGCAGTGATATCCCACCGCTGCGGGCATTGGCTGATGGTTCTGCAACACTGTTTTCATTAAAGGATTCCCCTGAAATTGTGGCTGAAAAGATGATTGAAAAATTGACCCATGACCCGATTTATTCTTTCAGAGCCAGAGTGAAAAGAGAATTCACGTGGGAGGCTATATACAAGAATAAAATTGCCCCTTTAATCAGGGATTTTCTTCAAACAGATGGGTGAGGTGTGGTGATGTACTCTCAACGGATTTTCCGACCTTTCAGGCGTCTGGTTGTGCCAGTTTTCAACGAAACTGTCCAAAAAAATTTGATTAATTTCTGCAATTTGCTTGAAGAAACCTCCCTGACTTTTTTGGGTGTGGTCGAAGTTGATTCTTCCTCTTCGCTTTCGGCAGGAAATGCAAGCGCCAGAAAATTGCGGAAATCTCTTTACGATTTCATCCGCTCCCGCCATCTTGACGCTCAAATTGCCGTCAGCGTGGCATACGATCCATGGGATGGCATCAATTCCTATCTGCAAGATCATCGAACCGATTTGGTGATTTTGGATTGGTCGTCTTTACCCAAAAATCAACCCAATTTCATAGAAGGGATCAAACGAATCAACGCTAATGTTGCGATCATTCGCGGTAATTTTTCAAAACGCCATCCGAAAATTGGTATTCCACTACGTGGAGGTCCGCATGCGCAGTTATCATTAAGATTGGCTCTGGCAATGCGGCGTTCGGAGTTAAACGCCATTCATCTCTTCCTTCCTGAAACCAGTGCCGAGGTTGTCGAAGCGCCGCTGTTAGGTATTTCCAGAATTTTACCCAGTCTGCCTGAGGTGAACTATCAACGCAAGGCTTCCAGCAATCCGTTGGCGGAAATCCTTGAACTTTCTCGAAAATCAGATGTTACCATTTTGGGAATTGCCGAGGCCAGTGCAGAACGGCAAGCCAGCCTTGGAAAAGTGGCTGATCAATTGTTAGAAGAGACAGAACAGGAAGTTGTGGTGGTCAAAACCCAACAGGAAATACCCCGCCGAGAGGAGGATTGGAAGAAAGAAACCATCGGTTCAAAAGCCATTTCCATTCTGGTGGATAAATGGTTTGCTGAAAACACCTTTCACGCCAGTGAATTCGACAATATTGACAATCTCGTTCGCCTGAAGGAAGAACAGGGTTTAGCCATTAGTCTTGCTTTGCCTGCTTTGAATGAAGAAGAAACGGTTGGAAATGTAATCGGCACAATTCAAAAAACACTTATCGAGAAACATCGCTTACTGGATGAAATTGTATTAATGGATTCAAATTCCACTGACAGAACCCGAGAAATTGCCGAGTCCTTCGGAATACCGGTTTATATTCATCAACAGACATTGCCTCAGTACGGAGCCAGAGAGGGTAAGGGGGAAGCTCTGTGGAAGAGCCTGTATGTAACCAAGGGTGACATCATTATCTGGATCGATTCGGATATCGTCAATATTCACCCGCGGTTTGTATATGGAGTGGTTGGACCTTTGCTTTTGAACAGGAACATCCACTTTGTAAAGGGATTTTATCAAAGGCCTCTTAAAACCGGCAGGCGGGTTCAATCCACCGGTGGCGGAAGAGTCACCGAGCTGACTGCCAGACCACTGATTAACTTGTTTTACCCCGAACTCTCGGGGGTAATTCAACCGCTTTCCGGTGAGTATGGGGGCAGACGCAAAGTACTGGAAAACCTGACCTTTTTCACCGGTTATGGGGTGGAGACGGGTTTATTGATTGATGTGTTTGAAAAATATGGGTTGTCGGCAATTGCTCAGGTGGATTTGCTGGAGCGTATCCATCATAATCAAAGTTTGACTGCGCTCAGTAAAATGTCGTTTGTCATCATTCAGGCGGTGTTAAAAAAGCTGGAAGGACGTTTCAAACAACCCTTGTTTGAGGACATCAATCGTTCCATGAAAATAGTGCAGTACGAAAGCGGCAATTATTTTCTGGAAGTCAAAGAAATAATCGAACAGGAGCGCCCTCCAATGATCACATTACCTGAATATCGAGCCAAATTTTACCCGAATGAATAAATTTATAAGAGAGAGGAAAGGTTTAAAGGTTTAATGCCAAAAACGAGAACGGAATTATGGTTGGTACGACACGGTCAAACCGACTGGAATGTTGAGGGACGCTATCAGGGGCAGGCAGATATGCCACTGAACGAAATTGGAGTTAAACAAGCCCGCGATTTAGCAGAAAGATTGAGAGATGTAAATTTTGCCGCAATTTTTTCCAGTGATCTCCAGCGAGCCAGTTCAACTGCCAGAATTTTGGCGGGGGATAAAGAAGTAAAGATTGATCCACGCTTGAGGGAGATCCATCAGGGGGAGTGGGAAGGGCAGTTGTTTTCTGTAATTCGTCAGCGTTATGCTGATTATTTTACGCAGCGTAAAGAAAACCCTCTTCAAAGCCGTCCACCCGGCGGAGAAAGTCTGCAGGAAGTTGCCGAAAGAGTCAAAGAGTGCGTAGATGAGATTGTTCATCAATTCGCAGGAGAACGGGTCTTAATCGTATCTCACGGGTTAGCCATAGCAACCGTGCTTGCTGCTGTGAAAGGTTATCCTCTTGAAAAGGCGTTTGAACTGATTCCGGACAATGCCGACCCGCAAATTATCTTCTGGCCGCCGGATTTGAATGGCAGGGAACAACGATGAACGTACTGACCGAGGAAGCCCGCCAAAGATTGAAATCTCTTTATGAATTTATTTATGAGCGGAATGCCGATTGGACTTGTTTTGAACAAATCCTCGAAAAAGCCGAAAAGACCTACCGATTTTTGGAGAGGCGCTCATTCCCTTTGCCGCTGGACCAATCCGATGTGGTCTTGATTACCTACGCGGATCAGTTTCGCCGAAATGGCGAAAGACCACTTCAAACTTTACGGGATGTTGCGCTGCGTTTGTTTAATTCGCATATTTCCTCCCTTCACTTACTCCCGTTTTTTCCGTATACCTCCGACGACGGTTTTTCGGTTGCCGATTATTTATCGGTACACCCGGATTTTGGGGATTGGCAGGATATTCAGGCTCTTTCCAAAGACTTTCGGTTGATGTTTGATGCGGTGGTGAATCACACTTCGGTCAGCCATGAGTGGTTTCAACGTTTTCTGGCGGGTGATCCTGACTATAAAGATTTTTACATCACTGCCAATCCTGATGATGAGCGATTGCAATGGGTGGTTCGTCCCCGGGCTTTGCCCCTGTTAACTGAATTTCAATCGAAAGAGGGAAAAATTCATATCTGGACGACATTTAGCGCCGATCAGGTGGATTTAAATTATGCCAACCCAAAAGTCTTGCAGAAAATGACCGAGACGATGCTGGACTATGTCCGCCTTGGTGCTCAATTTATCCGGCTGGATGCCATTGCTTACCTGTGGAAAGAAATTGGAACCACCTGTATTCATTTACCCCAGACTCATGCCGTGGTTCAATTTTGGCGATTGCTTTTGGGTGAAATTGCCCCCTATGTGAAAATCATAACCGAAACCAATGTTCCTCATCAGGAGAACATCTCCTATTTCGGCGATGGAACGAATGAAGCCCATCTGGTGTATAACTTTGCGTTACCTCCGCTGATCCTCCACACGGTGCATTCTCAAAATACACGCTACCTGAGCCGTTGGGCAAGTGATCTGCACACTCCTGCAGATGGGACAGCTTTCTTTAACTTTCTTGCCTCACATGATGGCGTTGGGGTCAATCCCGTGCGGGGAATTTTATCTGACTTGGAGATTGATCAATTGGTTGCAACTGTCCAGCAACTGGGCGGATTGGTCAGTTATAAAGCCAATCCGGATGGAAGTCGCTCCCCCTATGAATTGAATGTGAATTATCTGGATGCGATGAGCAGCCCTGATGCATTGGATAATGAAGATTTGATGATTGTCCGTTTCCTGACAGCTCACTCCGTGTTGCTTACATTGAGAGGTCTGCCGGCCATTTATGTGCATTCCATGATTGGTTCTCGCGGGTGGAAGGAGGGAGTATCTCTCACTGGGGCCAACCGCACCGTCAATCGCCAGAAATTGTCGGCAGATGAAGTGTTATCCGAGATCAAAAATCCGAAACACCGGCGATCAAAAATCTGGAATGAATTAAGGAAAATGCTGGCTGTTCGCCGAAAGTACCGCGCTTTTGATCCTTCGGCATTGCAACAAGTCATCGTCGAGGATGAACGGATTTTTGCGCTGATGCGATACGATCCACAATCGGAACGAGATGTGTTTTGTGTACATAACTTCACAGACCAGGAAGTTACCGTTCGTTTACCCGACTCCAGCGGTCGCTGGGAGGATTTACTCTCGCCGGATCAAAAGGTTGCGGAACAAGAAGTTCGGCTTTTACCCTATCAACACAGATGGATATGTCGAATTACCAAATTGAGAGGAGACGAACCGCTATGACAATGAACTGGAAAAATTCTTCTTTAAGAATTGGTTTTGTTTCAACACGATTTGCGGGAACTGACGGCGTAAGTCTGGAAGCCGAAAAATGGGCTGCCGTTTTTATGCGAATGGGACATACCTGTTTTTATTTTGCTGGTTTGTGCGACCGTCCGGCAGAAGTCAGTTATGTGGTGCCCAACATGTTTTTTCATCATCCAGAGATGGAAGCGATTCATGAAGAAGCCTTCAATCAAACCATACGCAGCCCTCAATTAACTCAGCAAATTCAAGAGTACAAAGTTTACTTCAAAGAACATCTGCAGAGTTTTGTTAAGCAATTTGAGATTGATTTACTGGTTGCAGAAAATGCTTTGTCAATTCCTGTGAATATCCCGCTGGGCATGGCCATTTCAGAATTCATTGCCGAAACGGGTTTTCCAGTCATTGCTCATCACCATGATATGTACTGGGAGCGCAAGCGTTTTCTGGTCAATTGTGTGTGGGATTACCTGACGATGGCATTTCCGCCGGCATTCCCCAGTGTGAAACATGTGATGATTAACTCCGTCGCTGGCCAACAGTTGAGCTTAAGAACAGGCGTTTCCAGCCGTGTTGTGCCGAATGTGATGGATTTTGAGACTCCCCCACCACCTATGGATGAATATACCCGAACTTTAAGGCAGGATTTAGGGCTTGAGGAGCGCGAAAAATTAATATTACAACCAACCCGGGTTGTCCAGCGCAAGGGCATTGAACATGCCATTGAGCTGGTCTCTCGTTTGGAACTTCCTGCCTGCCTGGTGATTTCTCATGCTGCGGGTGATGAAGGCAAAGAATACGAACACAGGGTCAGAGATTATGCCCGCCGGATGGGAGTGAAGACTCTGTTCGTTTCGGACATCATTCAGGAAAAACGCGGGACTACGTCGGATGGTAGGAAAATTTACACGCTCTTTGATGTCTATCCTCATGCTGATCTGGTGACCTATCCGTCAGAAATTGAAGGCTTCGGAAATGCCTTCCTTGAAGCGGTTTATTTTGGCCGTCCGATTGTGGTCAACCGATATTCGATTTACGAAATTGATATAAAACCCAAGGGTTTTCGGGTGATTGAATTTGATGGTTTTATTACCGAACAATCCATTCAGATGGCGCGACGCGCTTTGCTTGAACCCGAGTTTGTTGAGGAAATGGCAAGAATCAATTACCGGGTTGCGCGAAAACATTACTCCTATTCGGTTTTGGAGATGCACCTCAGAGCGCTATTGACTGAAATTTACGGCACCAATCACCGGAATGGATAGCCGCTGGCCTGAACCACATTGCTCAATGATTGGATGAAAGGCGGGTAACAAATGCCGTTTTCGGTAATGATTGCGGTGATGTACTCCGCTGGTGTCACATCAAAGGCCGGATTGAATACCGATGTCTCCGGCGGGCAAATGGGAATTCCTTCAATATGGGTAATTTCCTCAGCGGCGCGCTCTTCAATGGGAATCAGGTCGCCGTGAGAAATGTTCAGGTCAATGGTGGAGGTCGGGCAGGCAACATAAAAGGGTATCTTATGAGCCCTGGCAGCCAGTGCCAGATTGTATGTGCCCACTTTATTGGCGGTATCTCCATTGGCGGCAACGCGGTCACAACCGACCACGACTGCATCAATCCGAAACCGCTTCATCACAAATCCGCTTGCGCCGTCCACAATAACTTTGAAAGGAATGCCCAACTGTTGAAGTTCCCATGCGGTTAACCTGGCCCCCTGAAGACGGGGACGGGTTTCATCCACAAAGACAAACACCTTGCGCCCATGTTCATGGGCGGTGCGAATAATCCCCAGCGCCGTACCATAATCAACGGTAGCCAGAGCGCCGGTGTTGCAATGATGGATGAAGTTAATTTCTTGCGGCAGGATTTGCAAGGCGTTCAGGCCGATTTTCTTATTGATTTCTACATCTTCCTCCGAAATGCGTATGGCTTCTTGAAGAATCAAATGGCGTAATTCTTCCACGTTTTCGGCGGTTGTGGAGAGTACCTTTAAAACCCGCTTCAATGCCCACTGCAGATTGACAGCAGTGGGTCTGGATTGGGCTAGGAGTTGAGCAGCCTGTTCCATCCTTTGACGAAATTCGTTTGGGTTGGTTGCAGCGCAACGATAAGCGGCTAACGCCAGACCAAACGCGGCAGCCGCGCCGATTGCCGGTGCGCCGCGGATGGTCATATTACGAATTGCTTCGGCAGTTTGATGTTCATCTTTGCAGGTCACATAACGAATCTCGTGGGGCAAAGTACGTTGATCTAACAGGATGAGGGTATTTGTGTTTGTTTCCCAATGGAGGGTTTGGTAAGTGGTCATTGGTCCTTTACTCCCTATTTTTTGGAAGAGAAGTAAAAAATTCATTATAATTTTTAGAGTAAATTATTTCTCTTGGAGGTGAATAGATGTATCCCTTTCCATCTGACGAGTGGATTAAGGCGATGATGCAGGACCTCAATCGCAGCCAATCTTACAAAGAAGCGGCTAAAAACTGGGAGGGAGATTTTTATTTTATCATTGAGCCGGGCGGAACCCTCACCGAAACGGTCGTTCTTTACATGGACTTATGGCATGGAGAGTGCCGGGATGCGTTTCAGGTCGGAAAAGTGGATGGAATGAAACCGGCATTTCAATTGAAAGGGCCAGTGACGGTTTGGAAAAAGGTCATGACCAAACAATTAGATCCGATGCAGGCGATGATGACCGGCCAGCTGAAACTTACCGGCAACATGGCCATGGTGATGAAAAATGTACGCGCCGCTAAGGAGCTGGTTGAATCCTGTACCCGGATTCCAACGAAGTTTCCTGTGTAAAAAAACTAAAACGAGGTTCCTTTGTGTGCAGGAACCTCGTTTTGTCTGGTAAGAGCGGGATTTTTACTTACTGCAATGACCCGGGCCAATTAAGCCATTGTTATAGTTATCGAGCACTTCAGCCTGCTCGATAGCCGCACTCCGCACAGACCTGCTAAGAGTAGCAGCTGGGGTATAGGTGTTGAAGAAGGATTCAGCAAAGCTCAAAGCTGCATCCACACTGGAAGTGGTGGAAGCGCCATTGAGAATATTCAATTTCGCAGCAAGATAAGCATGCGCGAGAATGTAGTAAGCATTACCACCGGAGGGTGAAGTCCAGAAGACCTGATAATTGGTTTGACCGCTCAGGAAGAAAAGATTGTCCTCTCCGAGCAAAGCCCAGGCTGAATCGTAGGGGGCCGGGCCGTATTTGGAATGGGTTTTCCAGTAGCCGGGGGTAAGGGTGCAAGCGCCAGCGCAAGGAACGTCATAATTGACGACAAATTTTGCGCTGCCTTTTGTGCCAGTGTCATTGGTAATGAACGAAGCAATATTGGCAAACTGGTATAAACCGCACACTTCTTGACCGCCCACATTCAGGGTATAGGTGAAGGTTTTTGGAACTTCGTTAGCGCAAACGGTGCCCAAAGATCCAAAATGGTCATCCTCAACGGTAATGCACTCGTCCGATTCGAGAGTGGGACTGCCAAATGAAAATGAGATGGTTACTGAACTGCCGGGGACATCGCCGCTGGTCACCACTGTGGCGGTGTTGGTGCGGCTGCTACCATCCGGCAGATTTGCTTGATAAGAGCATACTTTGGTAAAACCGGCTGGCAATGTGAATGGAAAGGATGTGCCACAATTTACACTGGCAACAATGCCGCCACTGATCACATCCGTAACGTCTTCAATGGTAGCAGGTAGGGATGATTGGTTTTGAAAGGCAATCTGACCGCTGACTTTCCAATTACTGTCCACTGCCACGGCCTGAACGGTCACGGTGTAATTAACCGGAAAGAGCTGGCCGGGTGCCAGTGTCAGAGTTGATTGATCGCCTGTTTTCGTGATATTCCATTGCCATTGCCGCTCAAAGGTGGTTGACGCGGTCTTTTTTACCAAAACAACACGCTCAGAAGTATCACCACCGCTCGCTGTGGCCGAGTGGTTCGAGAATTGCAACAAAGTGACTGCGATCAGCGCAGTCATGAAAACGCCCAATACCGATTTCCAGATATTTTTCATTTACCATACTCCTTTTGGTTGATTAATTTTAAAATTCCACCGCTCTATTTATTATGAATAAATATATCTAAATAGTCAATAAATTTTGTTTTATAACTTCCTTATAAAAATTTCTGGTAAAGTTTTAGGAAAAAAAGTATCATTAAGGGCATTCCCCCTATTCCCAAAAAGGTTTGTAAATATGTGGTACTTCTCTTCCCCCTTAATCCTCTTTGGTGAGGATGCACTCTCCCACCTTGCTTCGCTGCATGGCAAAAAAGCCATGATCGTCACCGACGCCACCCTGATTCGGTTGGGTGTGGTTGATTCCGTAGTTGAGCAATTGAAGTTGACCGGCATGCAAGCGGAGATTTTTGATCAGGTCTTGCCTGAGCCGGATCTCGAGACGGTCAAATTCGGCGCGCAAAGGATGATGGCATTTGAACCCGACTGGATTGTCGCCGTAGGTGGGGGCTCGGTTATTGACGCTGCCAAAGGGATGTGGGTGCTCTACGCCAGACCGGATGTCCAGCCGGATGCCATCAATCCTTTAGAGAGCTATGGTTTAAGGCAAAAAGCTCACATGGTCGCGATTCCGACGACCTCCGGCACCGGTTCAGAAGTGACGTGGGCGGTGGTTCTTTCCGATCATCAGGCAAAGAGGAAACTGGGGTTGGGAAGCCGCGAGGTTGTTCCGGATATTGCTATTATTGATCCGATCATGATTAAGGGATTACCGCCCCGCATTACAAGTGACACGGGGCTGGACGCACTTACCCATGCCATCGAGGGTTTCACTTCTACTTACCATAACGAGTTTACAGATGGGCTTTGTCTGCTGGCTGCCAGACTGGTCTTCGAAAACTTACCCAGAGCCTATCAGGGAGATTTGCTGGCAAAAGAAAAAATGCATTACGCTGCCACAATTGCCGGGTTGGGTTTTGGCAACTCAATGGCAGCGCTGGCACACGGTTTGGGACATGCCTTTGGAGCGCTATTTCAGATTCCGCACGGCAGAGCAGTGGCATTGTTCCTTCCCTACACGATTGAATATTGTGCCAACTCACCTGAAGGGGGGACTCGCTATGCAGAATTGGCGGGGTTTTTGGGATTGTCGGAGAAAAATGAAAAACAGGCAGGAGCAGCTCTTGCAGCAAAAATACGTGAGCTGGAAGAAGCCCTCGAACAGCCGGTTTGCATCGCCGAAGCGGGGATTGAGCGTTCCGCACTGGAATCTGAATTAGATCAGTTGATTGAAAATGCGATGAACGACACCCAGACGATCATGTCAACGCGCATACCAGATGAAGAGGATTTGCGCCGATTATTTCTTTATGCCTACGAAGGCAAGATGATTGATTTTTAGAAGGGACAGTCATGTTTGGAAAATTGGTCAGAATCAACCTTAGCAATCATCAAATCAGCCGTGATCAAATACCCCAGGAACACATTGAAGGGTTTATCGGCGCGTCGGGTCTGGCAGCCAGGTTATTATGGGATGGATTGGATGCCAATCGTCATCCGCTCGACCCGGCAAGTCCATTATTATTTGCTACCGGCCCTCTCACGGGTACGGCTGGACCAACCACCGGGCGTTTTTCGGTGTGCGGACGCTCGCCACAAACTGGCTGGTGGGGTGAATCGAATATTGGTGGATTTGTCGGACCGGAATTGCGGTTTGCCGGAATTGATGTTTTATGGATTGAAGGTGCTGCGGAAGAACCGGTGTATATCTGGATTTACAACGACGCGATAGAAATTCGTTCTGCTCAACATCTGTGGGGAAAAGCGGATACCTATGAAACTCAGGAAATCATCCGTCGAGAGGTTGGAGTACCCCAAGCCAAAGTGGCCTGCATTGGTTTGGCCGGAGAAAATTTAGTCCCCTTTGCCGGCATTTTTTCCGATCACGGTCGGCTTGCAGCGCGCACCGGCATGGGGGCATTAATGGGTTCCAAGAAATTGAAGGCAGTAGCCGTGCGGGGTACGCAGCGCCTGGTAATGGGGCGGGATGAGGAATATCGCAAATTAAGGGTGGCGGTCAACAAAAAACTGCTGGAACAGAATATGACCGCCGTGCTTCGGGCTACCGGTACCTCTGGCGGAGCGGAGTATTTGCAATACCTGGGGGATATGCCCCAAAAGTACTGGACCGCGGCGAAATTTGAAGGCGCCGAAAAGATCAGCGGGGCGACAATGGCTGAAACAATCCTGAAAGGTACTACGGCCTGTCAGGGTTGTGTTATCTCTTGTGGGCGTGAGGTCGAGATTACCGATGGAAACTACCCCACCCATGGAGTTGCCAAAGGACCAGAGTATGAAACGATTTGCTCTTTCGGTTCACAATTGATGGTGGATGATCTGGCCGCGATCACTGCGCTGGGGGATCTTTGCGACCGGTTGGGAATGGATACCATAACGGCTGGGAATACAATTGCTCTGGCGTATTTGCTGTTCGAACAAGGCAAGCTTACTCTCAAGGATAGTGGGGGCTTACCTCTTCGATGGGGTGATCCCGAACCCTGTTTTTCCCTGTTACGGCAGATGGCTGCCAGAGAGGGTTTTGGAAATCTGCTTGCCAGGGGAAGTAAAGCATTGGCAGCCGCGTATGGTGACGAAGATTTGGCCGTTCAGGTGAACGGGCTGGATGTTGCCATGCACGATCCGCGCGCGTTTTCCGGACAGGCACTGGTTTATGTTACCTCGCCCAGAGGGGCGTGTCATAACCAGAGCGATTACTTCAATGTGGGGTTGGGAGGAACCATAGAGGAGATCGGAGTTGAGTTCACCGATCGATTCAGTCCGATGGGAAAAGGCGAACAGGTTGCCCGTCATCAGCACTGGCGGACGGTGTGCAACAGCCTAACCACCTGTTTTTTTGCGGTGGTTTCTCCAACCGAGATTCTTAATCTCTTGAACGCAGCAATGGATTGGAACTGGGATTTGCAGACCATGCTCAAAGCCGGCGAGCGGGCATGGAATATGAAGCGGCTCTATAATTTGAAATTGGGATGGAAAACCGTAAATGAAAAATTACCGAAGCTGATCCTCCAGCCTCTTACAGATGGCGGACAGGAAGGTAATCTCCCCGATATGGAAACGATGCTGGCGGAATATTACCGCTTCAGCGGCTGGGATAGGACGAGCGGATTCCCACTTCAGGAGAAATTAGAGGATCTAGGGTTGAAGGATTTACTCTCCGTCACTTGAAATGGGTTTTTACTCAATAGGAGGAACACCCGTTCGCTGGTAATTTCCCCGGCCGGTTGCCCATAAAATTCGAGCATTAGCACTGCCGGGCAGGTCATACACCACTATTCCGGAGTGAGCGGTATTGATGACAATTTCAATATCGGGATCGTTGTCAATATTTGCCAGGGTTGGTGCGGGTAGCCCTCCATTCCAGTTCCCATTTTTTGGAGGAGGTAGCTCAATCTCATATATCGGGCTTCCTGAATACGAGAGGATATGTAATTTTCCGCTTTTATTTGAGTTTTTTGATGTCCAGGAGGTGAAAATTACCTCAGCATAGCCATTGTTATCCAGATCGGCAACAACTGGTTCAGAAGCGAAGCGCAGGATTCCTTCGGATGGATAATTGACTGAATAAGGCCAGTTGCCTTTTTCATTTTTATCCAGCCAAAAAGCATGGATTTTTCCATTGTATGACGCAAAGAGGATTTCTTTAAGATTGTCTCCATTTAAATCTGCCAAAACTGGATTAGGCATTGCGCTTTCGATCACGTTGTAATTTTCTGAGAGAGGCGCACCCGTGTCAACGGGGGTAGATTGCCAGTCATATTGCCCATTGTGAAAACGGGTTCTGTCAGGATGAAAAATGAATGGCCCGTAATAACGAGAAAGGTATGGGTTTTGGGAGCAGTCATAAACATTGCCAACGACCACAATTTCTTTTGTGCCATTGTTATCCAAATCTGCTATGGCTGCTGGAGAGTGAGCAAAATTTGGGCGATAATTTTCTGACCGCGAATAGCCACTTTTACATTGACCCCAACCTCTTTTCTCAACCGCTAAATCTTCCCAGACTCCAACTTTTCCCCACACATTTCGATTGGGATATTCGGCAGTGTTTGCTGGAAGGGGAGAACCATTAGGGAAAAAG
>NZ_DAOUBL010000086.1:0-5025 GCF_034432615.1 Bellilinea sp.
CGCCGGGCTGGTACCGCAGCACCCGCCGATGATCTGCGCCCCGTTGGTCAGCCACTGCGTCACAGCCGCTGCCATGTCCTGCGGCTGCACACTGTACGACAAACCTCCCTTTTCATCGCTGACCGGCAGACCCGCGTTCGGCTTGAACCAGATGGGCAGGCGGGTAGCCTCCCGCAGGGCAATCAGGTTTGCCAGATTATCCTCCAGACTGCGCCCGCAGTTGATTCCCAACACATCCACCGCCCACCCGGCTGCCGCTTCGGCCATGCGGCTCGGGCTGATGCCCATCATCGTCTTGCGCCCGCGGTCATAACTGAACGAAAGCACCAGCGGTAAATCACTTACCGAACGGACGCCTTCCACTGCGGCGCGGGCTTCGCTCAGGTCATAAAAGGTTTCCAGCACCAGTAAATCCACTCCGGCTTCGCTCAACAACCGCGCCTGTTCGGCAAAACTTTCAAACACCTCTGCTTCGCTCAAGGTTCCGTAGGGCTGCATCATCTCACCGCTCGGCCCCATCGAACCGGCAATTAACACCTCGCTGCCCTGAGCTGCCCTTTGGGCGAGTTCGACCGCCTGCCGGTTAATCTTCTCCCTTTGTTCTTCCAAACCACCTCGCCGCAGCCGAATGCGGTTGCCGCCAAATGTGCAGGTCAGAATAATTTGCGCTCCGGCGGCGATGAACTCCCGTGCCAATTCCTCAACGGCCTGCGGATTTTGCAGCACAAACACCTCGCCCGGCTGACCGGGCGGCAGGCCGCGCTGCTGAAGGTTCGTGCCGGTCGCCCCATCAGCGATGAAAATTTTTCCACTGCGGAGTTGTTCCAGAAACGGTTGGCTCATTTTTGTGCCTCCTGGTTGGGTTGAACATCGAAACAGGCCGGTTCACTTTCTGCCAGCGACGGAAAGGACAACGCAGCCACAAACTGATCTTGAAAAGATGGATCGCTCGGCATGACCAGATGATGCACCTGCCGCGCAATTTGACGCGCTTCTTCGCGCTTACGGCGGTTGAGCAGCGCCAGACAGGCGCCCTCACCGGCAGCATTCCCGACCGCCTGTACCTGTTCCAGCGGCAGGGGGGGAATCATGCCAATCCGCATGGCATGTTGCGGGTCGAGCAGACTGCCGAATGCTCCTGCCAGAAGTATCCGGCGGGGTTTTTCGGCCATCCCTGCCCTCAACAAAAAATCACAGCCGCTGCGCAGGGCAGCCTTGGCCAGCTGTACCGCTCGCACATCCTTCTGGGTCAGGTATATTGGCTGACCGCTGCGCGAATGGGCGGCCGGTGCCAGCACAAAAACGAGTTCCCCATCTCCTTTTCGCAGCCACGCCGCAGAAGAAACCTGCCCGTTGAAGCGGCCGTTGGGCAGCAACAGACCGGCAGCGTACATCTCGGCAACCGCTTCCAGGACTCCTGATCCGCATATGCCCTCCACCCGCGCGCCGGCCGCATTGTGCTCATCACTCCATAAGGGGCTGCCAATCACTTTATAGCGCACCTGCCGGCTGGATGGGTCAATGCGCACCCGTTCGATTGCGCCGGGCACGGCACGCGTTCCACAGGTAATGTTTGCCCCTTCAAAAGCCGGCCCGGTCGGGCTGGAGGTGCACCAAAGCCCTTGACGGTTGCCCAGTACAATTTCTCCGTTTGTTCCCGCGTCAACCAGTAAGGTCATTTCCTCGCGCTGATGCAGGTCGGCCGCCAGGATGGCCGCTACCGCATCAGCCCCCACATAACCGGCAATCAGCGGCAGAATATGCAGATGCGCCCCGGGGTTGAGGTGTAAACCCACCTGCGCCGCAGTCAAATCCAGCGCATCGCGAAAAACCGGCAAAAAAGGCACCTGCCCCAGAGAAGCAGGGTTCAAGCCCAGTGCCAGATGCAGCATGACGCTGTTGCCCACCCAAAGGCAATCCACTACATCTTCCAGCACCACCTCGCCTTCACTGGCTGCCTGTTCCGCCAGCCGGTTGATTTCGGCGATGACCGCGCTTTGCAGTTGCTGCAACCCGTCAGGGGACTGGTTGCAAAAGGCAATTCGCGAGATGACATCCGCTCCCCAGGCGATTTGAGGATTCAACCCGGAGGCCGTTGCCAGCAGGGCACCGCTGCGCAAATCGCACAGATAAACAGCCAGGGTGGTTGTGCCAATATCCACTGCCAACCCCAGCGCCCGTTCCTGAAAACCGGCCTGAACGCGCAAGACGCGCTCCTCATTCCAGAGGGTCAGGGTTACCTCGCCGCCGCTCTCAGCCGCCGCAGCGGACAGGGCATTCAGCGCCGACTCTTCCCACTCCAACGCCAACACCCCAAACCGATTCGCCAGCAATTGCCGCGCCTGTTCAAGCAGAGATGAAATGCCGGATCCGGAAGGATCAAGCCGAAGCCAGCACAGTCGAATGAGCGGGTCAACCTCAACGACAATTTCCCCCAGCGATTTGCCGAAAGAACCACCCAAGGGGCGATCCTCTCCGCCCGTGACCACACATACATCGCCCAACAGGCGGGCAAGGCATGCCAATCGGCTGCCGGAAGGCAGACTGCGGGCAGCCAGTTCATCGAATTCGGCTTCATCCGCCGGCGAAAGATGAGCCAGCGAGGAAATTTTACCCTGTCGGCCAAAAGCCCCTTCCCTGACCCGTACCGCGCATTGTCCGCACCAGCCCTCCCCTCCACAGGCCGACTCGATTGTCACCCCCAGCTGGCGGGCTGCTTCCAGCAATGTCATGCCGCGTTTAACCCTACCGCTGCGCCCGGAGGGCACAAACAGCACCTCACAGGTTTTCTCAATATTCTTCTGAAAGTCAGTGGGTGAAGAAGTATCCATCGTTGCGCCAAAATTGCTCTCTTGTTCCTGAATAACACGAACGTGATTGACCCCTCCCATCTCTCCAAAAACCGCCGCAGCATTTTTTGGCAAGTTGCCGGTGGGAGTCGGTTGAACCACAGGCCAGGTTTTACCCTTCAGGCAAATTCTCGTTAATTATAGCCGTGGAGCATTCAAACCAACCTGCGAAATCCTGCTTTCATGGAGATTGCAGTGCAGGTTTATCTCCATTCACAAATACACTATAATAAAACATCTTTGATTTTCACCGGTGCGGTGAAACCTGCCCATCTTTATGCGATGTTGATCCATGACGGAATTTAGCCCCCAAATCGGGTTGACCCTCTTTATCATCTTCGCCGCTGTTGTGCTGTTTGCCAGCGAAAAACTGCGCGTGGATATCATTGCCCTGCTGGTGCTGATCAGCGTAACCCTGACCGGATTGATTGACCCGTCTCAGGCTTTTTCCGGTTTTGCCAATCCGGCGGTCATTACGGTTTGGGCAGTGTATATCGTGTCGGGCGGTTTGTTTTCCACCGGCATTGCCAACCTCCTGGGTGGACGCATTCTCCAGATTGCTGGCAACAGCGAAGCCCGGTTGATCGCAGTTCTCATGCTGGGGGCAGGGCTGCTTTCGGCGTTCATGAACAACATCGGCGCCACAGCCGTCTTTCTGCCTGCTGCCGTAGGCATCTCCCGCCGCACCGGTATTCCGCTTTCAAAATTGCTCATCCCCCTCTCGTTTGCTTCCCTGCTGGGTGGCAACATGACCATGATCGGCACACCGCCCAACGTGCTGGCTTCCAGTTTGCTTACCGACCGCGGGCTGCCCGGTCTGCGTTTTTTTGACTTCACCCCAACCGGTCTGGTGGTGTTCATCAGCGGTATGCTGTATATGGTATTGATCGGACGACACTTACTGCCATCCCGCAAACCCCAAAACATTCAGGATGCCTATCAACTGCGCCAATATCTGAGCGAAGTGCGCATCCTCGAACAGAGCAAACTGGCCGGTAAAACCCTGGCCGAGTCGCGTCTTGGTTCGGATTACGACCTGAATGTAGTTGCCATCATTGATCTGGAAAACCATCGTCACATTCCACACCGCGATCACCTGTTTTGTCCGGGTGAAATCCTGGTGGTCAAGGGCCGGCTGGAAGACCTGCTGCGTGCCCGAGAGTCACTCGGAATTGCCATCGAGGCCGAACATAAATTAGAACTATCCGAGATCACCGGAGAGGACGAAGTTACCGTCGAGGCGGTGCTCGCCCCGCGCTCCCGCCTTACCGGCAAGACCCTGCGCGAAACCCACTTCCGCGACCGATACGGTTTCACCGCCCTCGCTATCCACCGCCAGGGGCGGGTCATCCTGGAACGTCTGCGGGATGTGCGTTTGCAGTTTGGCGATATTCTCCTGCTGCGCGGGCGCAAGATTCAACTTCCCGCTTTACAATCCAGCGAAGATTTTTTACTGCTTGAACCGGTCAACGATACCAGCCGCCGCTTGAACAAAGCCCCGCTGGCAGGCGGCATTTTGTTACTGGTACTGGCATTGACGATCATTGCTCACATGCCCATCGCGCTGGCAATGGTCATCGGCGCGGTGCTGATGGTGATGACCGGCTGCCTGACGATGGACGAAGCCTATCAGAGCATTGACTGGCGCAGTGTCTTTCTGATTGCCGGAATGCTGCCGCTGGGTCTGGCTATGGAAAGCACCGGCACAGCCCGTTTTCTAGCCGAGCGGTTGGTTGGGCTGGTTGGCAATCTCGGTCCGCTGGCTGTGCTGGCCGGTATTTACATCCTGGCATCCTTGATTACCGAACCCATGTCCAATGCTGCCGCCACCGTGCTGATTGTACCGATTAGCATAGACGTAGCATTGAGTCTTGGGGCAGACCCGCGTCCCTTTGTCCTGGCAGTGGTGATTGGTGCTTCAACCAGTTTCCTCACGCCGGTTGGGCATCAGTCCAATATTCTGGTCATGGAGCCGGGCGGCTACCGCTTTACCGATTACACCAAAGTCGGTGCTCCCCTTAACGTCGTGCTGTTGATGGCTATCTTAATTTTCCTGCCGCTAATCTGGCCGCTCTTCTAATGATGGTGCGCTGCCGAACCAAAGGCGTGTTCATACACCAGCATCCAGTAATAACGCCAGTCAAACCCGGCTTTGACCGGTAAATCAGCAGCCAAG
>NZ_DAOUBL010000087.1:0-5272 GCF_034432615.1 Bellilinea sp.
GTTTTTCCCCATGTAAATTTCAGGTGACTCACCCGGTACTCGAATATCATCCCCTCATGGGGACGCTGAACCCAATTAATAGCACGCCACTTTCGGCGGGCATGAGGGATAACGGCGTTTTTCCCCTTGCGGTTTTCAGGTGACTCACCAGGGACTCGAACCCTGAACCCACTGATTAAGAGTCAGTTGCTCTGCCAGTTGAGCTAGTGAGCCACTTTTGGCAAGGCGTATTATATCCCAATTTTTTTCAGGGGTCAAATTTTCGCGTCTTAACCCAAAATTAAAAGCTTCCGGAGACCAACCATGGCGGATATGAAAGAAATGACGGGTTGCGAAAGACGTAAAAACCTGGAAAAAATTTGGAATGCTATCGCCAAGTACATCTTGGAAAAACTCCGATTGTTGGAAGAAATTGAGCAGGAATGCACTGCAATACGAAAAGTTGCGAAAACAATTGCGTTCCGGATGCTCTTTTGCCTCCCACCGACTGTTCGGTTACCTCTTGCACTTGGCGAGCCAGCTCTTTCACCTGCGCCTGATCCTGCTCATCGGCGGACATACCATTCAAGCCCGGCAAATGCCCCAAGGTACCCACTCAATTTGCTGATTTCCGCCACCTTCTCGATTTCGTTTGCGCTCCCTGCTGTCTGGTCAGTGTTGGATTTGCCGGCAGACTTAATCCAGGACAAGAAAGGTTCTCTCACTTTGTACGAAGATTGAGGAAAAGGCGGAGGACGCGCTGGAAGCGCTGATGGCTTGAAATGTGATTGCTCAGCCCCCCTTTTTATGCCCGGCAGGTAGAAATGAATTGCGGTTATAATCGCTTGCATGAAAAAGGTTTACCTGTGTTTTCTGGCGGCAGTTCTGTTGACCGCATGCAGTCCCTCCGGCACACAACTCCCTGCGCCAACGTTGCGCCCGGTCGCGGCGGTAACGCTGACGCCCTACGCCGGCGCTCCGTCCACTTCTACCCCTTCCTTAACCCCTGCAAATACACCGACGCCCCTGCCAACGGCTACCCCCACACCGCGTCTTCACATGATCCGGCGGGGCGAAGACCTGTTTGGGATTGCCCTGTATTACGGGATTAGCTTGCAGGATTTGTTGACCGCCAACCCGACCGTCAACCCCTATGCGCTGCGAATTGGTGACCAGCTGGTTGTGCCGGCAGCCCAGTACACCCCCACCCTTGACCCGCGCAACCCACCTTCCCCAACGCCGGTTGGGTTGAACCTGCCGCAGCCCGATTGTTACCCCACTCAGGATGATGGCATCTGGTGTTTTGCACTGCTCTCCAATCCGCAAACTTTTGATGTGGAGGGGGTATCGGCGGTTTTCCGCCTGTATGACCGGTTAAGCGGACAAATTTTCAGCCAGAATGCCTACCCACCATTGAATCGGCTGGCGGCCGGCGGTGTGCTGCCGCTGGCAGTTTTCTTCCCACCTCCGGCGCCGGTTCAATTCGATGCCGGGATGGAGCTGTTGACCGCGCTACCCATTCCTGCTGAAAGCAAGCGTTATCGGGAGGTTGAAATTACTCAGGATGAAATCAGCCTTTCTGAAGACGGTTTGCTGGCCGATGCCAGAGGCAGCCTGCGCCTGAGCGGAGAAGAGGATGGCGATGCCAGTGTCGTCGTTGTGGCAGCCGTGGCGTTGGATGCACAGGATCGGGTGGTGGGTGTGCGGCGCTGGGAATCCGATCAGCCGCTGATGAGGGGGCAAACGCTGTCCTTTCACCTGCGCGTGTATACCAGCAGTAACCCGATTGTGCGGGTCATCCTGCTTGCGGAAGCCGTCCCCTAGAATGTCGCTTCAGCGGTAATTCCAGATCAGGTAGCTATCTGCTTTACAGATAGGCTGCCCGGCTGGTATGTTCAAACAAACCCGATAAGCCACCACGCTGCCGTTGGGGAGTGCCGGCTGCAACGGGGCGATCCGTAATAACGAACGGCCCTGCCCATCGGTGGGGGGGAAGTAGTAAAGCGCCTGTCTGCCGTCCGGCAGGGTCAGCGTGAGGGTGGCCTCAACCGAGCTCAGCGGTTGCTGGTCGTATGCCCGTAGCAGCAATACTTCAAACTGTTGGGGTTCTTCGGCGGTCAGGCGAGGGTTGGCTGCACTGACCACCATCTGCACGGTTTCGGCAGTCATTTCAAACGGGGCTGCCTGAGGTGCTTGCAGACCATTGATTCTTAAGTACTCGCGCCCCAGGGCTGCCATGCGCACCCGTTCGGTTGCGTCGGGGCGGTTATCATAATCCAGACAGTAATTTTCGAAACACTGGCGGTAAAGATTTTCGCCAATGGGATAGGGTTCACTCAAAGGAACACCCGAAATTTCTATACCGCCGTGAGAGGCGATGAATCGGTCAAATACCAGCGGGATGTGAAAGCCGTTTTCACCTTCCAGCGGGAAAAAGACCACACCATCATCCTCACTGTAACGGCGCGGCATCGGCTGACCCACCGGCATACCGGCCAGACGGGCGACGGGGCGCAGACGGACGGCGTTGGGATTATCCGGCGGAGCGTAAAGCACCACATTTTCATAAACCTGTTCACGGAAGCCATCCGCTGCAAGGTAGGGGTGGGTGAGCGGCAGTCCAAATACCTTGAGCCCTCCCAGCCGCACCAGCCGTGGCAGGAAGGGCTGTTCCATTTCCACCACATTGCGGATCACAATCGCGCTGGAAGGCGGTGAGAAACGGCAGTCGGCTGAACAGGCATAAACGCCGTAAGAAAGCAGGTAGACCTCTCCCTGCGGATCGTCTAAATTGCGGTAAAAACCGACGTTTTCGAAGTATTGCTCAATGCGGTTCTTGTTGGGGTTGAAGCGCGGTGGGGTGAGCGGTTCACCGGCGTATTGCGCGCCGTAAAGACGCTGATAGAGGGCGGTAAATTCCTCATAAACGGGATAATCGTTTTCGTCACCCACCGTACTGACAGCACTGGCAGGTTCGCCCAAATCGAAGGTTCGCCCCAGCGGATACAGACTGAAGCGTTGAATTCCCTGTGCCAGCGGGTCGAAGCACATCAGTACGTTTTGGGTGTACTGGCATTGCAGGTTGTCCAGTGAAAAGAGGGCAGTGATGGCCGGGCCGAGCAGGTCTTCACCGCCGAGCGAGGCATAAAACTCACGCAGCAGCGGGTCAACGCTGAACGTGCCGGGCTGCTGAACGGTAACCGGTGCAGGATGAGAAGCGCATGCGCTGAGGCAGCCCATTAAAAGAACGGTTAACGCTGTCAGCAAAGCCAACCCTGTGCTACTCTTCATGCCGTTGTTCCAACTTCCCTCCCGAGTGGATGAATAGGCCCCATTTGGGTAGATGAGAATTCTGATGAAAGAAAAAAAAGAGATTTATGGATTAGAGCGAGGTACAAACCCCGATGCTATTAGCATACCCCCTGGGTGTGGACATAAAGTTGACACGAAGGAATTTGTTAAAGGCGGTTTGACTTAACCATTGCGCGAACGCAGACGTGGGTCGCGTTCGAGTGTCAGGCGCAACCCGCTTTCCAGCGAAATGGACGGTCGGTAGTTCAACAGCGAGGCGGCCTGCCTGAGATCAGCGCACATGCGCGCCGGCCCTCCATCGCTGCGCGGGTTGTACACCACTTCCGGTTCGCTGCCGGTTACGGAAATGACCACCTTGACCAGATCGCGCACACTGGTTTCCACTCCGCTGCCCACATTGATGGTCATTTGATCCACGCCGGGGGCGGTAGAGGCGGCAATCATCGCCTGCACAACATCATCTACGTACACATAATCCCGCGTTTGTGTTCCGTCACCGTGAATCACCAGTGTTCCGTTTTGGAGCGCCTGCCGTAAAAAGTTGAGCAGCACCGGGGCGTGAACCGGCGGCAGATGCTGCCCGGGGCCGTAGGCGTTGAACACGCGCAGGCAGACCGTTTCGATGCCCCACAAACGTCCAATCGTCTTGACGTAGTATTCGGCTGCCAGTTTTGAAACCGCATAGGGGGAGCGGGGATTGGGGATGGCATCCTCGCTGACCGGCTGGCTCTCCTGATTCCCATAAATTGCGCCGGATGAGATGAACACCACCCGCCGCACGCCGACATCCCGCATGGCTTCCATCAGGGTAACGGTACCACCCACGTTGACTTCGTTGTACTCACGGGGATAAAGCACCGATTCGGGCACCAGCACTTTGGCAGCCAGATGATAGACGCAGTCAATTTCCTGCAGGAGAGTCCACAATTTGGGGCGGTCGTTGACATCCCCGCGCACAAAATGAACCTCCGGCGAAAGAGCAGAAGGGTCGCCTGTAGAAAGGTCGTCCAGCCCGCGCACCGAGTGCCCCTCCTGCACAAGACGGTTTGCCAGCGCCGAACCCAGAAAGCCGGCTGCACCGGTAATCAAAAATCTCATATTCGAATCGTCATCCCGGGGAAGTGAAGAAATTGTTTCTGAGCGGATTATAGCACATTCATCGGCTGCTAATTAAGGAAATCATCCCCTTCTTCGCCTTCCGGAATTGCAAACTCTTCCGAGGATTCGGCGTCTCGTACCAGCTGGTGATCGCTGGTGCGATAGTGGCCGCGCAGATCATCTATCAGCGTGCCTTTCCACAAGGGGACACCATCGAAGTAAGCCGCCCGGCCGATCATGTGGGCGGCAACCGGCACGGTCAGCAGCAGAAAGACGATGATCGCCAGTACCCGCAGGGTAATGCCAGATTCCCCAAAATACAATGCGGCAGCCAGCATGACCAGGCCGGCGCCGAGGGTGGCGGCTTTGGAGGTGGCGGACATGCGTAAAAACAGGTCTGGCATGCGCAGCAAACCGATACTGGCGATGAGCATGAAGCCGGCGCCGAGCAGCATTACCATGGCAACGATCCATTCGCGCAGCATCATACCCTCCGCTCAATATAATAAGCAAAGGCAATCGTACCCAAGAATGAAATCAGGGCGATGATGATGGCCACATCTAGAAACGCCGGCTGATCGAAGAGAATGGCGTAACTGGCAATGATGCCGATGGCCAGCGCCACAACCAGATCAATTGCCACAACGCGGTCAGGCAGACTCGGTCCGCGCACCAGCCGGATGAAGGCCAGAACCAGCCCCAGACTGATCATCCCCAGTGCAACGATATACAGGGTTTCGATATTCATGTGAACAACTCCTTTACCCGCCGTACGAAACCTTCCTGCATGTAACGGCGGAATTGCTGGGGTCGCGGGCATCCAGCGTGTGGATGTAAACCACCTTGCGGTCGCTGGAAACATCCAGACCCAGCGTACCGGGCG
>NZ_DAOUBL010000088.1:0-17622 GCF_034432615.1 Bellilinea sp.
CGTATCGGTGGGCTGGTCAACGGCAGCGATGCCAGCTTCCGTGTCGAGAGCGTCGTCTCGTTGGCTCCCGGGAACACGGGTGGTCCCGTTTCGTCTTCGCCCGCCATCGTTTCCCTCTCAGCCGGCGCCGTACGCACTTACCTCTACCCCATCTTCGACCCGGACTTCGATCCGGTAAACTGTCGCTTCGCCTCCAACACCGAAGCGGGCTTCTCCCCGGCCATCCCTTCCGTCCCTTCGGGCGGTGCGATGCCTACGGTGATGGCAGCGTCCGGGGGGTGCCTGCTCACCTGGGATCTCACCCGCGCGACCAGCGGACAACGCTTCGTCGTGCCGCTCATTCTCTCCTCCACCCGAGCAGGCGTCACGAGCACTTCTCCCCTCGACATGATCGTTGAGAACCGCGGCTAGCCATGCCAACCTGACCCCACGCGCTCCAGTCTATCGTAACTACACGCATTTTCGGGCGCAGACCGCGCAAGTGCGAGGCTGCCTTTGCCAGCCAGTCATTCGCCGCGCTGTAATCGGTTTGCCCGGAATTACCAAACCGCCCGGCAACCGACCCAAACAGGAGAATCTTGTTAGGTAAAACGCCCTTCGATTGAAGCGCTTTATACAGGTTGAAGAATCCACCGGCTTTGACCTGAATGGTTGCGCGAAATTCCTCTTCCGGTTTGAGGTGCAGTTTGCGGCTGCGCTCGATTCCAGCTGCATGAATCAGCACATCTACCCGGCCCTGCTCTTCCTTTATCTTCTGGATGGCATCCTCCACCTGCTGCGGGTCGGTTACATCACACAGCAGGTATGTCACCGCCGAACCCATCGTATGCGCCGACTGGATTGCATCCAGAATTCCTGCCATCCTCTCCAGCGCAGCCAGCTTTTCTTCCACCAGCGCCGGAGAAGGTTTCTGTCCGGCAGCGGTCATCTCCTTCAGGAGGTCTTTCTTCAACCCATCGCGGTCATTTTTCAGTCGCTGGAAAAGCCCGGCTTGAGGTTCGTTTAATGGGCTGCGCCCCAGCAGGTAAAAGACGGCCGGCGCTCGGCTTGCCAGATCTGTCAGGATTGGCGCAACAATTCCGCCTGCTCCTCCGCTGATTACAAAAACCGGTTTTTCAGGGAGGCGCTCAGGTGATTCCCCGATCTCTTCCTCGAAGAGAGCAAAGCTGAACCGCTGGTCGCCTTCCCAACCAATTTCAACCACCGAGGGGTCGGCGAGGGTTTCTTCCAGCAGACGGGCAGCAATCTGGCTGTCACTTGCATTCAACTCAAAATCCACCACCTTGACCAGTGCGTTTGGGCGTTCGCGGCTGACTGCCTTGGCAAATCCAGCTATAAAACCACCGGAAATGTTCTGGGCTGCAGACTCAGCGTAGCCGTGCAAACCGCCCATGCGGGTTGCACAGATGAGGAACGGCTCGCCATCCAGCCAGCGAAGCAGATGAACCAGTCGCATCAGGCGGTTTTCAAACTGCACCTGCCAGTATTCGCCATTCATTTCATCCAGGTTTTCCTCTTGGTTCAGGCCGACCAGACAGTACAAACCTTGAACTTTGCCTTCATTCTGGAAGGCAGACACCTTCTCGCGCCATTCCTCTAAAGTTTGAGCAGCGGAGAGATTCAACACCGCAACCTTCCGGGCGCGCAGCCGGCGGGCAAGTGAATCGCCCGCTTTCCCATCATCACCGAAGATGATGATGCGACTGTTTTCATCAAGGGTCACTCCGGTCGGCAGACATAACTCCAGTTTTGGCAGGAGTACCGGTTTGGGAACGCGTCTGCGAATCACGATCTGGCTTTCCTCCTCCGCATTCCCTGCTTCCAGTTGAGCAGACGCTGCCTCCATGGCTGGTTTTTCCTGCGCTGTAGCCGCAGGTGTTTCTTCCACACCCGTAGTGGTTGAAGATGCCGATTGTACCTCCTGAGCGGTTTGGGGTTCAGCAAGGATATTAGACTGCGTGTTCAATGCCTCAACCATGAAGCCGATGACTTTCTTGAGGGTGTTGTAATCCACCAGCCGCAAATCCTCGCGGCGCGGGATGTTGTAGTGGGTACGAATGGTGGCAAACAACTCGGCCTGCTTGACGGTGTCAATCCCCAAATCGGCTTCCAGGTCCAGGTCTAAATCCAGCATTTCAACCGGGTAGCCGGTCTTTTCACTGACCACCGATAAAACATACGCCTTAATTTCTTCCTCATTCACCCCGCCATTCGCTGAAATCGGGGAGGATGTAACCGCCTGCGGCTTTTCCTGCGGGTTGGGCTGTTCAACCACAACGGTTTGAGCAACTGGATTGACCACTGTTGGCGCTGCTGAGGGTGACTGGCTGCCTGCGCCGTTGCTTAAGGCTTCCACCATGAAACCAATCACTTTCTCCAGCGTGTTGTAATCCACCAGCCGCAAATCCTCGCGGCGCGGGATGTTGTAGTGAGTGCGAATGGTGGCAAACAATTCGGCCTGCTTGACCGTGTCAATCCCCAAGTCCGCTTCCAGGTCCAGCCCCAAATCCAGCATTTCAACCGGATAACCGGTCTTTTCACTGACCACCGAGAGGACATACGCCTGAATTGCATCGCGGTCAACCGTCAGGGCTGCTGGGATAGGCTCCACAGCGGTGGAGGCAACTTGCAGCTCAGCCTGAGCAGATTGAGACGTTTTTTCAACAGACTGCGTTTGAGCGGTGACTGCCCCTGCGTTTTCCGCCATGAAGGCAATGACTTTGTTGAGGGTATTGTAATCCACCAGCCGCAAATCCTCACGGCGGGGGATATTGTAATGGGTTCGGATAGCGGCAAAGATTTCGGCTTGTTTGACCGTGTCAATGCCCAAATCGGCTTCCAGGTCCAGGTCTAAATCCAGCATTTCAACCGGGTAGCCGGTCTTTTCGCTGACCAGATTCAGGACAAATTCCTTAATCTCATCCACGTCAACGGATTGCCTGCCGGCTGTGCTGGAGGCTGTAACCTCAACCAGTTCAGGTTCGTTCTTGACCTCAGTCGGTTGTTTGCTGACTATAGCCGGTTGCAAGGCAGGCACCGCAACCGGCTGCGGTTGCGGCAGTTGATCGGGTTGATCTGCCCAGCGAGTGGGGCCCTGCCCATACTGCCAGCGGGATTTCGCCGGCGGCTTGACCGGCGGCCCCATATGACGAATGCGCAAAGTGCGTTTCTCAACTTCAAGCTCAGCTTTTTCGTAACCGGCAATCTCTGCCAGCCATTGCTGATAAACTGGCTGGTTGACCCGTTCTTTTACACCGGCCACCACCCGAAACAACGCCATAGCAATTTGAGATCCAAAACCGGCTCCCAACCGCAGAGCATATTTCACCGCATATTCGCCGCCTTTGGATAGATTCAAATCACCCAGATCCGGGTCGGGCTCAAAATTTTCATCGTAATTGGCAATCGGCGGTATGATGCCATGTTCCAGTGCTTTGACCGCTACAACGTCTTCAATCCCAACCCCCATGGCATGGCCGGTATATCCTTTGGTATTGGCAATGATGACCCGATTGGCATAATCTCCAAAGGTATAACGCAGCGCCTGAATCTCCGCCGAGGCTGAACCGCCTCTGGCAGGGGTGTAGGTTTCGTGAGACATAAACATCGTTTGCGGGGCAATTTCCTCACGACGGATTCCAAAACGCTGCTCGGCCGTGCTAATCAGGCGGTTCATGATTTCTCGCACATGCGGTACATCCAACCGGGTGCCGTGATAAGCGCTGTTGGCAATGTCTGTTGCCAGAATTTCACAAATCGCGCGCATTCCTCGCTCACGAACGGCATCCTCCGCTTCGACAACTAGCGCGGCCGCCCCCATGCCCATGATCATACCATTCCTGCGGCGATCAAATGGCAAGGCAGCCATGCGCAAATTACCTTCAATCGTTGCAGCTCCAGAGGTGAGCAGCCCGGTGCCAATCCACTCTGCCAGTGGTCCGCCGGTGACATCATCGCCGGCAATGATCACTACCCGTCGGCAGCGACCGGCGCGAATCCAGTCTTCCGCAACGGCAATGGCATGGGTTGTGGTTGCACAGGCCGCATTCACATGAGTGTTCGGACCGCGGGCGCCAATGTACTCCGCGAACTGCGAATGTCCCATAGCCAGCACTCGGAAAACAAATCGTCGGTCAAAGTGATAATCCAGTTCTTTGAGTCTGGTTTCCAGCGCCTTAATGCGCTCACGCAGCAACGCCCTCACTCCAGCCTGATCTACCGCTACCAGACTGAGAATGTTGCGTACTTCTTCCAATTGTTTTTCGACCTGCCGGTATTCGGAGTAGCGGGACATCTCTTCTGCCATCTCATCCAGGCCCGGAAAAGCAGAAGCAAAGATCACACCGGTTTCATCCGCCAGGGCTTCCGGTAAACGCCAGCGGTCGGGGAGATAGGTGCCTTTGCTGGTTTTGCGATAGGCCATCACCAGAGGAATACCGGCATCCCGCAAAGCTTCAATACCAGCGGCAATTGCCAGTTGTGTCGTAATATCACAGGCATCCATCCGCTCAGCAGGAATGCCAAAATCTTCCACCGGATCAAACTGTCCCCGCTGGCCTCCCAACTTGACAGTCAAATCTACATTTTCAATCGGAATCATCTGCGCACCGGCTTCACTCTTCTCCAGCCGGGTTGGGCGTTTTTCGACCATTCGTTGGCGCAATTCTTCCGGTAAAGGTTCAATGCGGATTTCACCTTTCAGAATACTGAGGATATTCTGGTCGTCAAACACGGCTTTATTCCTGCCCGGAAGACCCAATCCGGCTCCGCTGATCACCACCGAACCGGTCAAAGGCAAACGCCCATCCCGAATTACCGCTTGGGGGTGCGAAGCCTTTCCCGGCTCTCTGCTCTCGACGTTCACAGCGGCTGGAACTGACTGCATTAGAGTTGTTTCCATCTTTGGTGTAGGAACGCCGCCACCCACTTGAGTCGGGGTTTTTCCGTTGGGGGCGATTCCCGCCGCCAGCAAACCGCATACTGCCTCATTGAAACTGATCACAGCGCCTTTCCGCGGATGGTTGGTAGCCAGCAGCATGACTCCACTGCGATCTTTGAAAATATCGTTTGCCAAAGCATTCAGCACACGTTTTGGACCGATTTCCACAAAAACCCTGGCGCCAGATTCATACAGGGTTTCCATACCTTTGATAAATTGCACCGGTGAAGCAACCTGCTTTCCCAAAATCTCCAGGATTTCTTCACGGCTGGTTGGGTAAAATTGACCGGTTACGTTCGCCGCTACCGGTATCTTCGGCGCTTGCAGATTCATGCGGGAAATCACTTGTTTGAGCGGTTCACTTGCCGGGGCTACAATTTTTGTGTGAAAAGCATGGGAAACAGGAATGCGGGTTGCCTGAAAACCTGCCTTTTCAAACGCCTGCATGGCTGCCTGAATGCCCGGCGTGCTGCCACCCACCACCGACTGCACCGGACTGTTGATATTGGCAATCACCACATATTCCGATATACCCTGCAATATCCGTTCAACCTCTTGGATTGGCGCCGAAACAGCCAGCATGCCGCCGTTATCAGCAACCGAGACCTTTTTCATCTCCCGGCCGCGTGCTGAAACGACCTCCAAAGCCTCTGCAAAGGTCAACACTCCCGCAGCCACCAGGGCAGCATATTCACCGAGGCTATGACCGATGACAAAGTCGGGTCTGAAACCAAACTTTTCCATCAATCGCAGCAAGGCGACATTGGCGGTCAGCATAGCCGGTTGGGTGATAGCCGTATCGCGCAATGCATTCTCAGCCTGTTTCAAGGATTCCTCATCCCCATCCACATAAATGTAACTGGTCAAGGGGCGTCCCAGTATCGGCGTCATGATGTCATCGGCTTCTTTGAAAGTATCCGCCACCAGAGGCTCCACCTCGCACAGGTCTTTCAGCATATTGACATATTGAGAACCCTGTCCGGGAAACATGAAGGCTACTTTGCCTGCCTGTCCACTGCCGCGATAGACTCCTTGCGCCGTGAGAGCCTGCCAGGCATTTGGGGCTTCATTTTCCAGGGTTTTGAGCGCCTTTTCTCCGCGTGAAATGAGTTCCTCCACTGAGGAATAATCAATCACCAGCCGTTCCGTTTTGGCAACCGCGGCAGCATCCGGCAATTGGGAAGCCGGCACCTTTCCCTGACGGGCATTCTCTAAAAGGGTGGAGAGCTGTTCTTTGATCTGCTGTGAATTCTCACCGCCTAAAAATACAATTCCGCGGTATGGTTTCGGCAAGCTCGACCCCGCCACAGAATCGGAAACCAATTGTGGAACAGGGCTTTCTGCCTGCGTTGCTTTTCTTTCAGGAACCGCAAACACCTTCGTTTCAGAGGTCAACAGACCCGGCACCCACTCTTCCAGCACCATATGGAAATTGGTACCGCCAAAGCCAAAAGAACTAACCCCGGCACGGCGAATTTCGCCCGGCGCGTTTTCCCAGGCACGGGTCTCGGTATTCACATAAAAGGGAATGTGATCGAAATCTATGTTCGGGTTGGGTTTATGAAAATTCACCGAGGGCGGCAAGACTTTTTCATACAAAGCATAGACCACCTTCAAAATACCGGCTGCGCCAGCCGCGCTCTTCAAATGACCGATATTGGACTTGACCGACCCCATTGCGATGCTGCGTGGCGGCAGCCCAAATTTTCCGAACACTTCGTTGAGCGATTGCGTTTCCACCACATCCCCCACCCGTGTGGAGGTGCCATGCGCTTCGATCAAACCTACACTGGCAGGGTTGACACCGGCGTTCTTCCAGGCTCGTTCAAGTGCACGCTGCTGACCCAACGGATTTGGCGCAGTGATGCCTTTTCCTTTACCATCACTGCTGGCGCCTACCCCACGGATGACCGCGTAGATCTTATCCCCGTCGCGCTCGGCATCCGCCAGGCGTTTCAACAGAAACAGGACTGCCCCTTCGCCCATCACAAACCCATTGGCTCCCTCGGCAAACGGGCGTGAGCCATCCGGCGAAAGTGCGCCAATTTTGCAAAACTTTACAAAACCCTCCACCCCCATATTGCGGTCAACCCCGCCGGTCAATACTGCATCATACTGATTGTTGACCAAACCATCAATGGCAGCTTGAACAGCCGCGTGAGAAGAAGCGCAGGCTGCATCTGTAATGAAATTCGGCCCCGAGAAGTTGAAGACATTGGCAATCCGCCCGGCAATGATATTTCCCAGTTCACCCGGCATGGTATCTTCGGTGATGTTGCTAACCCGCTTGCGAATATTCTGAGTCATTCCTTCCAGCAGCGCTTTTTGCACCTCTGGCGACAGTTGCGCAAATGCTTCTACTTCCTTCAAGGCTTCCATGTAATCCGGCAGACGAATTCGAAGGCTGGTAATGTAATGATTCTCACCCGCCAGTGCATTCCCAATAATTACCGCTGTACGGGCTCCATCCAGCGGTTTTTGGGGATAGCCATAATCCAGCAGCGCCTGCCGCGCGACACTGATTCCCCATTTCTGGCTATCATCCATAACCGCCAACACATTTGGCGGAATGGGGATGCCCCATTTCAATGGCTCAAAGGCAAAGGAACGCACCCACGCTCCTATTTTGGTGTAGGTTTTATCGGGCGCTTTCGGGTCTGGGTCGTAGTATAAATCTACCCGCCAGCGGTCAGGCGGCACATCGGTCACGGAATATCGCCCTTGCTTGATATTGTTCCAGAAGGTAGGTGCATCTTCAGCATCCGGTAAAATTGCCCCCACTCCGACAATTGCAACGGCTCTTGGGTCAAACATGCTTGCTCTCCTTTGGAAGAAGTTTCGGTTATTTTTGTTGTCAGTAAACAAGTGAACCATGTCCTCGAAAGACATGGTAAAAGGCACTCAGACGAGATTGCTATTCAGAGGGTTGTAAGAAAACAGGAACAAAACCTGTCAATTGATCGGTTTGACCAAACGCCACCAGAACTCACCTCCAAAAATCGCTCTCCTTTTTCATCAACTCTGAACGTAATAACCCCATTCCATAAGTGGAGTTACGTAAAACTCCGGTTCATTTCACAAAATCTCAATGATCAGAGGTTATATGATCTCATCTGCGTGGTATACTCATTTTGTCCAATTTTCTCACATACGGATAGCCAATGATGGAATTTATACAACTTTTGACCCCCTCCGAACGAGCCGAGTGGGAAGCACTCACTTCCCCCCTTGCGATTCAAAATTTTCTAGATAGCCTGCCCTACGTTGGAGAGGAGCGTAATCGTTCCCCGCTGAATGTGCTTCGTGACCGCCAGTGTCATTGTCTGGATGGCGGGCTTTTGGCAGCATTGGCGCTCAGTCGGTTGGGATTTCCTCCTTTGATCATGGATCTGGTTCCTGAGAGCGGTAAAGACGATGACCATGTTCTCGCCATTTATCGCATCAACGGCTGTTACGGCGCAATCGCCAAATCCAATTTTGTCGGTTTGAGGTTTCGAGAGCCTGTCTATCGTTCGCTGCGCGAGCTGGCCATGTCGTATTTTGAGATGTTTTACAATATCACCGGTGAAAAGACCCTGCGTGGTTACACCCGTCCAATGAACCTGAATCGTTTTAAGCATTTGAACTGGGCAGCGGATGAAAACCATGTTGCTGTTGTGGTCCAGCACTTTTATTCGCGCAAGAGCATCCCCCTGATCAGCTCACAGGCTGTCGCGCTTCTCTCTCCAGTCGACCGTCGTTCCTATGAAGCAGGGATGCTGGGTACAAATTTTGAAGGTCTTTACCGTCCCGCAGTCGGCCTTTAATCCAGGGTAACGAAAATCCTGCCTTAGCACAGGTTCAACCCTGCCCAACTGGCGGGTGTCACTTGCTACTCCGATTTCTATAATAGATTTAGAATGTTTGGTTTCTCTTTCGCTTATGGAGGTGTGGGATGGCTTCAGTTACCAACGCTTTATCGCAAAACCAGATTGAGCCGGTTCGCATTCCGCTGCTATTTATATTCCTACCCAGAATTGATCTAATAATCGGTGTTGCATTGATGATTACAGGTTTAGTTCTTCCCTCGCTGATGGTCTTGGGGTTGATTTCTGTCAACCTGTGGCTGGGTCTGCTCTCATTTGGGCTGATCGCAATTGGGGGCATACTTTTCACAGTTTTCATTGGTGAAATTCGCTAATTGTCAACAAGAGGGGGTTGCAAAACCGATTCTCACTAAATGTTTTATGATAAACTAATGGCAATTTAATAATTGTTCAAAGTTTATCATGACCCAGTTAAGATTAATCCGAACAATCGGTCCCACTTTAATTGTTCTAGTTACTTCAACAATTTACCTAACTTTTCATCTATCATCCCATAATTGGGATCCATTTTCATTTGTGCTGATTGGTGGTAAGTTTGACCCACAGGTTAACAATCAATCTTATGGGTATGATGGACAATTTTCTTACCAAATTGCAAAAGACCCAGTTAATGGTTGGAGATATTTGGATGTTCCTGCTTATAGATATCAAAGAATATTCTATCCAATGCTTGCGCGCGCTTTATCATTGGGCAATGAAGTACTCTTACCCTGGATGCTTATATTAATCAACTGGTTTAGTTTAATTTTTGCAACTTTGCTACTGGAAAAAATTCTAAAATTAAATAACATTAGCCGATGGTATGCGTTGAGTTATGGCTTCTTTGCTGGCTTATGGTTATCTCTACGCCTCGACCTGACCGAACCTCTTGCCTTTTTATTTGTAATTGTTGCGGTTTTCACCATTCAGAAAGAGAAAATTTGGCTGGGTTCGCTATTTTTAATTCTAGCTTCCTTGACACGAGAAGTGACAATAATCTTTACTATTAGCTTCCTTTTATCCAGCCTTTTCCAAAAAAATTGTACAAACCGTACGAAATGGCTTATCGTTGTTTTGCTTCCTTTTCTAATTTGGCAAGCTTTATTGTTTGAACGGTTTGGAGAATTTGCAATACGCTCAGGTGGAGCATTTGCAACTTCCACAGAGATATTACCCTATCGAGGATGGTGGGGATTTGCCTTCAAAAATTTAAGTGCTTTTTTCCTAATGTCTTTGTTTGTGTTTCCAACAGCAATTGTGCCTAGCTTCGTTTGCTTATGGACTTCAATAAAAGAATTACTAAGACGAAACACAACCCCAGGATCTTGGATGTTATTTTTCAACGCGGTATTGATCACCATTCTTCCGCAATCTATCTTATTAGATCCCTTGGGATTAATTCGAACTCTAATCGGTCTAGTCGTTGCTATCTTGGTTTTTGGAATAGAAAAACAATCCTTTCGTGTTCTTAATTTTTCTTTATTGTGGCTATTTCTCTTTATTTTTGTAATCAACGGCGGATTTTTACCAGATTATCCATATTGATTGAGAAGTTGTCAAATACCAATAAATCAAAACTCCAATTTTAAATGGCTTTACTTCAAATATGGTAAACTGGAAGTGGAATGTTCAGAAGATCCTCCACAATTGGCGTTGCCACTGCAGTAGCCCACCCCAATATCGCTTTCATAAAATATTGGGGCAATCGGGATGATGCTTTACGCATCCCGTCAAATGGATCCATCTCCATGAATCTGGACAGCCTTGCAACCCGCACAACGGTACGATTTGATCTCAGACTAAAAAGTGATACCCTCATTCTCAATCAGAAGCTTCAGGGCGGCAAAGCGCTGGAACGCGTCAGCGGTTTCCTGAATATCGTACGGCAGAAAGCCAATCTCAAAGCCTTCGCCGAAGTGGTCTCTGAAAACAATTTTCCCGCCGGCGGTGGTCTGGCATCTTCGGCTGCGGCATTTGCCGCCCTTAGTCTGGCTGCATCCAAAGCAGCCGGCCTGAATTTGACCCGCCAGGAACTTTCCGCCCTTGCCCGGCGTGGATCAGGTTCTGCCTGCCGTTCGGTCCCGGCTGGCTTTGTCGAGTGGCTGCCCGGCAGCGATGACGAAGACTCCTATGCCATTTCAATTGCGCCACCCAATCACTGGGAATTAATTGACTGCATTGCCATTGTAGAAACGGATCATAAATCGGTTGGCTCAACCGAAGGGCATCAACTGGCTGCTACCAGTCCATTACAGGCAGCCCGGGTTGAGGATGCACCGCGTCGTCTGGATATTTGCCGGCGCGCCATCCTCAATCAGGATTTTGACAGATTTGCCCAAATTGTGGAATTGGACAGCAATTTGATGCACGCAGTAATGATGACCTCCGACCCGCCCCTTTTCTACTGGAACCCCGCTTCAATTGATTTAATGAAACGGGTGCGAAGCTGGCGGGATGAAGGATTGCCGGTCTGTTATACCTTGGATGCCGGTCCGAATGTTCATATCCTTTGCTTAAGTGAAGCCTTAAGCGAAATAAAATTCCGCCTTCAAGAAATCTCCGCGGTCGAACAGATTCTTGTCGCCAGACCGGGAGGGGCTGCTAGCCTGCTGGATTAAAGAAACGTCAGATTTGACCTCCTTTTGCACGCCGGGCACAAAACGGATATAATCTGTTTAGAAAGATCAAATTGTCCGGAAAGGATGTTTTTACGGTGAATTTACTGACCTTACTAGAATTCATCCTGTTTTTTGGGGTGATGTTATTTGTTCATGAATTTGGGCACTATCTGGTTGCCAAATTATTTAAGATTCGTGTGGAAGAGTTTGGCTTTGGCTTTCCTCCTCGCCTTGTCAAGTTATTTAAAGTTGGAGAAACCGAATTTACCTTGAACTGGATCCCGTTTGGGGCGTTTGTGCGTCTTTCTGGAGAAAATGACCCCTCCGTGCCCGATGGCTTTGGTAACGCCAAACCCCTTGCCCGCATCGCGGTACTGCTTGGGGGACCGGTTATGAACCTGTTATTAGGAGTCATTCTCTTCTCGGTCATGTTTACCCAGACCGGCATGCCCGATCCCAGCAAAGTTATGATCGCCTCGATTGCCGAAGATTCTCCCGCTGCACAAGCAGGAATGGCGGTAGGAGATTTGATCATTCGGGTAAATCAGACCCCGGTAAGCAGCATGGATCAATTGATTGCCATAGTGCAGGATAACAAAGGCAAAGAAGTGGAAATCGTACTTTTGAGGGGCGAACAGGAAATTTCAGTGCGGGCTGTTCCGCGTGTTCAACCACCACCGGGTCAGGGAGCGCTGGGTATATCCATGACCAACCCCATTACCAGCGTTCCATGGTTTGAAACGATACCCCTCTCATTTCGGGCAACTTTTGAGCAGGCACGCATGATTTTAGAGATGCCGGGACGATTGATTCGCGGCGAGGTATCCGGAGAGCAGGCACGGGTTGTCGGCCCGGTTGGCATTTACTCCATGTTCTCTCAGGCTCGAGAGATAGATGAAGAAAATGCCGCCTCAGCCGATCCTTTTGAACGCACGCTCACCCTGCGCCTGATGACGGTCATCACCATTGCATTGGGGTTGACCAACCTTTTTCCCATCCCCGCGCTGGATGGCGGACGAATTTTATTCATCTTGCCCGAGGTGATCACTCGCCGCCGCATTCCCCCGCAATATGAAAACCTGGTACACTTGATTGGCTTTGTTGCCTTGATTCTGTTGATGTTTTACATCACTGCTCAGGATATTCTCAACCCCATTCAAATACCTTGATTTTTGAAAGATTGAAAATGAGTCACTCACCAAAACGAATTGTTCCATTTGACGATATTCTGGCTGCCCTGTTGGATGACAGCCGTCCGTTCCCGCCAGTTTTCTTACACCGCTTTTCTGATCTCAATCCGACCGATCTGATCAAGCTGAAAACCGTATGGCCGCAAATTTCCACGCAACGCCGAATTGCGCTAATGGAAGACCTGGAAGAGCTGGCAGAAACGGATACACTGGTATCTTTTGACGATTTAAGCATTTTTGCGCTGGATGATGAAGAACCGCGTGTCCGATCAGCAGCTTTGCGCGCTTTGTGGGAAGCCGATAACGAAAAACTTGTCCCGAAATTCATCACCATGATGGAAGAAGACCCGGATGAAATGGTACGGGCTACCGCTGCCAGTACATTGGGGAAGTATGTGTACCTGGGAGAATTGGAAGAAATCTCCAGTAAAACGCTGCAAAGCGTGGAAGACCACTTGCTGGCCGTTGCTCAAAGTGCGGAGTTACCCATCATCCGCCGCCGCGCCATTGAAGCGCTGGGTTATTCCAGTCGCCCGGAAGTTAAACCGCTGATTCTGGCTGCCTACAACAACACGGATCCGGAATGGCTTTCAACCGCCTTGTTTGCAATGGGGCGCTCGGCAAGCGAAGAATATATCCCCGCCGTTATCGAGCAGCTCGATCATCCTGATCCCGAGGTTCAATTCGAAGCTGTGCGTGCAGCCGGTCAATTGAGTGCAGCGGACGCCCGCGAAACGCTTTTAGATATGCTACAGGCTGGAATCGAGGATGCGGAATTACGCATGGCGGTTATCTGGTCGCTCTCAGAAATCGGGGGTGAGCAGGTGCGCGAAGTTTTGGAAAGCCTGATGGATGAAACCGAAGATGATGATGAAGCCGACTTTATCCAGGATGCCCTGGACAATCTGTTCCTGACCGAAGGCCTGGCATCCTTTGAAATGTTCGATTTCGAACCACAGGACGAAGACGACCTGCATTCGATCATCAACCTGGAAGATGACGAGGAAGAAAAAGACGACAACCATTATCACCCCGATAATTGATTTCTTTTCAGGGGGGAAGGGCAACATTGATCAAAAATTCCATTATCCTTTTTTGGCTGTTGAGCTTCCTGAGCGGAGGTTGGACTTTTCTACCCCAGCAACAAATTGGAGAACGCCTTCTGCCTCCGGAGATTGAATTTGGTCGGTCAATCCGCTTTACCCTGCAACTGAAACATTTTGATCAGGTACAGGCCGCCTTTGTTTTGCTCAAATCCAACGGTCAGGAAACCCAGATCATACCCTTTGCTCAACCATTTACGGAAACCAATCAGATAGTTTTTGATCTGACAAGCAAACCGCTGCGGCCTTTTACCTCAGTAGAGTACTGGTACCGCCTTGAATTAAAAAACGGCACGAACATCACCGGCGAAAAAGCCACATTCTTCTATGAGGATAATCGTAATTCATGGCAGCGGTTGTCCGCGCCCCAACTCAATATCGCCTGGCAGCAAGGTGACTTTGTCTTTGGACAACAAGCGCTGGATGTTGCTGTGCAAAGCCTGCAAAGTACGCTTTCCATCCTAGCTAGTCCCCTCCAGGATCCGGTTTCCATATACATTTACCCTTCAGCCAGAGAATTACAAACCGTTCTCAATCTCAGCCCCAGCAGCTGGGTCGCCGGTCATGCCAGCCCCGATCTTGGCGTGATTCTCGTATCCATTCCTCCCGGCCCGGATCAACGCGCTGAAATGGAACGTCAAATTCCCCATGAATTGATGCACATCCTCCAGTACCAATTAGCCGGTGAAGCCTACACCCACCTCCCGGTCTGGTTGACCGAGGGACTGGCTTCCATGGCAGAACTTTACCCCAATCCCGAATACCAGCTTGTCCTGAAAAAAGCCGCCGAGAGCGACAACCTTCTCCCCATCATCAATCTCTGCTCAGCCTTTCCGGCAGAGTTATCCGGGGCAATTCTCTCTTATGCACAATCTGCATCTTTTGTTCGTTTCCTGTACCAAAATTACGGTGCTTCCTCTTTGCGCGAATTGATAAATGCCTATATAGACGGGTTGGGCTGCGAAGAAGGTGTTCGCAAAGTATATAATCAGTCTATTGCCCAACTGGAAACCCGTTGGCGGCAAGAATCGCTTGGAATGGACCTGGCTTCGCTGGCGTGGACCAATATTCAACCCTATTTGCTTATTTTGATTTTGATTTCACTGCCAATATTCTTGACCATTTTCACCACGGCAAGAAAGGGGTTCTCAGGCTATGCATCCAAATGACCCGCAGGTCAGACTTCATGCCATTGTCAAAGGCCGCGTGCAGGGGGTTGGGTTCCGTATGTTTGTTTTGGAAACCGCGCGGAACTTTCAACTGACCGGGTGGGTGCGCAATCGCTGGAATGGAGATGTAGAAGTAGTAGCAGAAGGCTCCCGCCCGTTTCTGGAAGAATTTTTGAGTAAGTTGCGGATCGGACCGCCGGCTGCTCATGTGACCAACGTTGAATTTGAATGGCAGCAACCGAGCGGCGAATTCAAGCGTTTCGACGTGCGGGCTACCGGCTGAACGCAAGCAGCTACTCCTCCGGATGACCATCCCAGGGATAGGCGGCCTGTGTAGCAGCCAGACTGCGTACGGTTTCGTCTTCCGAGTATATTCCGCGTTTCTCCGGTGGGATAAGTAACGCAATCTGACGCATCATCTCATGACCAATTTCCTCCAATCGATTCCGATTGCTTTCACCCCGCTCCGAAACGAAAAATGGCCCAAACGGCCGCCCAAACCGGACGGTGATTTTAGCTCTTTTCCTCCGTTTGAGCATCGGAAAAAGATCGGTCAGGCCGTCCAACCCCACCGGGAGGATTTTGGCGGGAGTTGAAGAAGCCAGATACGCCGCTCCGGGACGCGCCGGACGCAAAAAACTTGCCCAGCTTCCGCCTTCGGGAAATATTCCCAACACACCTTTCAATTGCAAAACCTTGCGAGAAGCATACAGGGTATCCCGTGAGACCGAACCGCGCCGTACCGGTAAAAAGCCGTATAAACTGGCAAGCCATGTCACGCTCTGAGGAGCATTTGGCATGCGGAAGCCGCCCACATACTCAATGGGGTAAGGGACAGCCCCAATCACTGCCACGGGGTCCAGAAAACTGAAATGGTTGCCAATGACCAGCAATGGTCCTTCTTTGGGGAGATTTTCCTTCGCTTCAATCGTAAAATCAGAAAGAGCGTGGAGTGCTGCACGAATTAATGGACGCAGTGCCGAGCGGATCACTCTCCGCCGCGGATAAGTAATCAGCATGTCATCCATGCGCCCCACCCCATTCAGGAAATTGCTTCCGGCGGTTGAGCGGTCACTTCCGGCTGAGGTTGACGGATTTTCAGCACAAGCACCAATCCCAACACCAGAAAAGCCACAATGGAACCAATCGCTACCCGAATACCCATTTGTTCGGCGCTGACCGCGTCCATACCGCGTGCGCTTAAAAGAATGGCCGCTTCAGCCGCGATGAAACCATACACCGTCGGACCAATGAAGGAAGAGGTGCGGCCCCCCACTTCAAAAAACCCGTAAAATTCGGCGCTTTTTTCAATCGGCGCAAACTGTCCAACCAGTGTACGACTCACCGATTGGACTCCCGTCAATGCAAAACCGGCCAGTGCGCCGATGATAAAAAATACCGTCACATTTTGCACAAATAACATCCACACAATTGCCCCAATCATGAGGATTAATGAAAGAATTAAGGACCGTTTGGACGACCAGCGGTCTGCCAGAATGCCGAACAAATACGCCCCTGCCACGCTGGTAACTTGGATGATAATCATGAAAATGATGAGCTGCTGCTGAGTCATGCTAAATAACACGGCTCCAATAATCGCCGCAAAATTTAACGCCATCATGATTCCGTCATTATAAATCAGAAAGGCGATGATAAATTTGATGAACTCCCGGTAATGACGCACCGCTCGAAATGTTTCCCGCAACCGCCGAGAGGCCACCTGAATGTAATTGTCACCTTTCCCCAATGGCTGAGGCTCAGCCCGTTCCCGCAGCCATAAGAACAGCGGCACAGACGATGCCAGGTAAAACACCGCTGTGATCAAAAAAGAAAAACGCACCACCGTCGTTCCTCCGATGCTCATAATCAATGCCAGAACGATCAGCAGGCAAACAATGCCGCCCAGCGAGCCAAAAGCCCAACCTTTACCGGAAACCTTTCCAATCTCTTGCGGTGTGGCAATCTCCGGTAACAGGGCATTGTAAAAGACCTGCGCCGCCCGGTAGCCAATTTCCGCAAGGATGAAAAACAACATGCCGGTAAAAATGTCACCCGGCATGACCAAAAACAATGCTGCCGTGAAAATCACCGATAAGGTTGTAAAAAACAACAAAAACTTCTTCTTCGATGCAGAAAAATCGGCCAGGGTTCCCAAAACCGGTGAGAGCACCGCCACTACCAGCATGGCAATTCCGACAGATACACCCCACAAGCGGGTGCCTTCTGATCCGCCAACAACCTGACCCTGAAAATAGGCAGAATATATGGCGAGCAAAACCACCGCGGCATAAGCCGAATTACCAAAATCGTACAAATACCATGCCCAACGCTCACGCCGGGTAGTTGGTATTCTTCTTCGGGCAGCCCGTGTTTTCGCTTGTTCCAGTGCAATAGCCATGAATCACCTCGAAATTGGATTTATTACCCTGCCAATAATTGGAGAACGATCCCTTGTCTGACCTCCCACGGGATGCCCTCGCCTAGTTTATCACAAGCCGAAATAGTTATGGTTTGTATTTCACAGGTTGTTTAAGATTGCCTCATCTGATTTAAACCCGTTTTACGGTACAAAAGTTTCGTCAACAAACCCATTCCATTCCCTCAACTTGACCTTTCATTGTATAGAACCAAATGCACGGCTTCCAGTATAATTAACGTGAGTTCGGGATAAGATCAAAACCTTGCTGGCGATGCCAATAACCCCCACCTGCACCTCCCCCAAAATCGCCCCTGCGATTTTGGGGGAGGCGGGAGGGGG
>NZ_DAOUBL010000089.1:0-29973 GCF_034432615.1 Bellilinea sp.
TGCTGATTGTGCCGCTTTCGTTTGTGGTCGTAATGATGATTGTCCGAAATTCCCAGCGTTTCTTTACTCAACAACAGGAGTATTTGGGAAATGTGAACAGTCATGTAGAGGAAATGTTTGGCGGGCATGTGGTGGTCAAAGCCTTCAATGGGGAAGAAAAAAGCATCCGCAAGATGGCTGAGTACAACAACCGCCTGTATGGGGCGGCGTGGAAGGCGCAGTTTTTCTCCGGCATTATGATGCCGATCATGTCCTTCATTGGAAATCTGGGGTACGTTGGTGTAACCATCCTGGGCGGCTGGCTGGTGATTCGCGGCTCAATCACGGTGGGCGATATTCAGGCCTTCATTCAGTATGTCCGCTCGTTCACCCAGCCGATTACCCAGCTGGCGAACATCTCCAATGTCTTGCAGCAAACCGTGGCGGCTGCCGAGCGGGTATTTGAATTTCTGGAAGAGGAAGAGGAAGTTGCTGAAACCACCTCTCCCGTGCACCTTGAAAAAGTGCGCGGCGAGGTTGAGTTCCGGGATGTCCACTTTGGATATCTACCCGAAAAGCCGGTCATTCGCGGTTTCTCGGCACACATTCAGCCGGGGCAGAAAGTTGCCATCGTTGGACCAACCGGTGCAGGCAAGACCACCATTGTCAAACTGCTGATGCGTTTTTATGATGTTCAGGAGGGCGAAATTCGGATTGACGGGGTGGATATCCGCCGCTTCAGCCGGGAGGACTTGCGCCGCATGTTCGGGATGGTGCTGCAGGATACCTGGCTTTTCAACGGTACGATCCTCGATAATATTCGCTATGGGCGCGAGGATGCCACCGAAGAAGAAGTGATTCGGGCTGCCAAAGCCGCTCATGTGGACCACTTTGTGCGTACCCTGCCGGAAAGTTATCAGATGGTCATCAACGAAGAAGTAACCAACATCTCTCAGGGCCAAAAGCAATTGCTCACCATTGCCCGCGCCATTCTGGCCAACCCGCCGATGCTGATTTTGGATGAAGCCACCAGCTCAGTAGATACCCATACGGAATTGCTGATTCAAAAGGCGATGGATACCCTGATGCAGGGGCGCACCAGCTTCATCATCGCTCACCGGCTTTCCACCATCCGCAACGCGGATCTGATTCTGGTGATGCGCGATGGCAACATTGTCGAGCAGGGGACGCACGAGGAACTGATGGCCAAAGGCGGTTTTTATGCTGACCTGTACAACAGTCAGTTTGAGCCGCTGGAAGCGGAAACTGCCCTTGCCTTGTAGGAAGGATTAGACCATTAAGAAAAGAACTGCACGCCATCAGCTGCGGCGTGCAGTTATTTTTATACAGGTAAATAATTCCTATTGATAACGCATCATCAGGGCTTCCAGATCTTCATCCAGCGCTTGCAGGTCTTCCTCGTGTTCAACTTCCTGAGAAAGAATGGTCAACACCATGTTGTAGGTGACCGGATCTTTGTCCTTCACGATTTCCAGCAGTTTGGTGTAAACCCCAATCGCGCACTGCTCGCCGTGGATGTTTTGCGCCAAAATTTTCTTGACGAATGAATCGGTGGGCGCATCATACCCGCAATTGCTTTCCTTGAACCAGTTTTCCGGGCTGACCAGCGGCGTGCCGCCCAGCTGGATAATGCGCAACGCCAGCATGTCGGCGTGGGCCAGTTCTTCGCCAGCATGCAGCAACAGCTCGGCTGCAACGGCGTCTTTCATCGGCCCCCGAACGATTTTTGCTCCCAACCAGTACTGATAATAAGCCAGCCATTCGTCCGCATACGCTTTGTTGAGCAGGGTGAGCAGCTCGTCTACATTCATCCCAACGATTTCACGCCCTTGGGTTCCCATGATAACCTCCTGAATACGGTACTTGAACTTGGATTTTATATTTCATTATAGGACGGATCAAAACAGGGGGATTAGTGTCAAAAGTCACTTTGGAAATGTTTGCAAAAATCAGGAAGAATATCCAGATTAAATGGATATCCAGCGCTTTCCAGAACGGTGGAGATTCCATATAATAAGCCCGCCTTCGAGAATGTTTTGATACCGGATAAGAGGTTTTCCCATGCAATATTCGACTCCAACAAAAATTTCTGCGGGGCAGATGCTGCGGGCCTTGTTTACGCCTGCCAAATTTTCCCGCAAAACCTTACAGGAATATCTTCTGGTGGCGCTTGGGGCATTCATTCAGGCGCTTTCCATGCGTTTGTTCCTCGTTCCTGCCCAACTGGTCAGCGGCGGGGTGAGCGGTGCATCGCAGATCATCAATTTCTTCACTGGTTGGCCGATTGGTTTGATGGTCTTCATTGGCAATGTTCCCCTGTTCATTCTGGGCTGGCAGTATCTTGGCGGAGCACGTTTTGCCAAACGCACCGCGCTGGCAATTGTACTGTTCTCTCTGTTCACGGATGGACTGGTCTGGTTTATTCCGGCGGAAGGGGTGACCAGCGATCTGGTGTTGGATTGTCTATACGGTGGGATTTTGCTGGGGGTCGGACTGGGGCTGGTGTACCGCGGACAGGGTACCAGCGGCGGCAGTGATATTTTGGGGCGCATCCTGAATCACCGCTTGGGAATTTCCATCTCTCAGGCCTATCTGATCACCGACACCGTGGTGGTACTGGCCGGTGGTTTTGCTTTCTCGTGGGAGAAGGCGCTGTACGGTTTGCTGGTAATTTACGTCTCCGGGCTGGCGGCCGAGGCGGTTTCGGAAGGCTCCGGGGTATTCCGCACCGCTTTGATCATCACGCAATACCCGGATAAAGTAACCAGCTCAATTATGACGGTACTGGAACGGGGCGTTACCATTCTGCCCGGAACCGGAGCATATACGGGTGCCGAACGGCCGGTGCTTTATTGCGTCGTCACCCGCTCGGAAGTCAACCCGCTAAAGGAGCTGGTGCGTGAAATTGACCCGCGCGCGTTTATGGTGATCGGTCAGGCGCATGAAGCGCTGGGAGAAGGTTTCCGTCCGCTGGTAAAGGACTGAGGTTTATTGCCGTAAGAGGAATGCCAGAACGAGCAGAAATTGGGCCAGGTGATAAGTGACCATAATCATGACGCGGCCGGAACGTGTGGAGTGGATGAAGCGCTGATTTGCCAGCGTCCAGTCTGAAATGTAGAAGAACAACGCCCCCAACACTGCCAGCCCGTTGGCGGGGAATTGCCATGCCGGATTCCAGAGAGTGGTAGAAGCGGAGTACACCATCGCGCTGATTGCAAGGATGTAAAACGCTATTGCCCGGCGCAAGGTTTTCCTGCGGTTTTCAGCCGGCAGCGCAGCCGAAAAGCGGCGGATGGCCGAATACGCAATGGTCAGCAAGATCGCAGCGGAAAGGAAGTTATACGCAAGCACCGGTCCGGCGGGATCGTTGAAAGCGACGATATAAGTCAATTGGGCCAGTAAAAAGGCAGCCAACCCGGCGAGGAAGAAACGAGGCGGCAGGAGCAGAAAGGTGTCACCTGCCAGCGAAAAGATTAACCCCACTCCAAACCAGCCGGAAATTTGCCATCCTCCAGATAGGGTGTAGGCGGCGATCAAACAGAGCATGGTCCCAGTTTTGGTCAGCCACCGCCAGTGGTTCTTTGCAATGAATACAGCCAGCCAGTCGAATCCGGCGAGGATTGCAGCAACAGCCAGCCAGATGGTGTTCATGTTCACTCTTTTTTACGGACGTACCCCAACCAGCGCAGAGCATCCGGCTTGTTGCGCCAGTTGGGGTTAACCTTGACCTTTAATTCAAGGAAAACCCGCCTGCCGCTCATCGCTTCAATTTCCTGCCGGGCGCTGCTGCCAATTTTTTTGAGCATTTCGCCGCCTTTGCCGATCACGATTCCCTTGTGGGATTCGCGTTCCACGAACAACGTGGCATGGATGTACGCGCCTTCTTCGCCGCGCTCGGCGTATTCGTCAATTCGCACGGCTATGGCGTGAGGAACTTCCTCGCGCAGGTGAAGCAATGCCGCTTCGCGAATCAAATCGGCGGCGATTTCCCTCTCATACAAATCGGTGATCTGATCGGGGTCAAACAGCGCTTCGCTGACCGGCAGACGGCTGATTAAGGCCTGCATGAGTTCATCGCGCCCATCTCCGCGGGTTGCCGAGAACGGAATGATTTGCTCAAAAGAATACAGAGCCTGATATTGACTGGTGCGCTCGCTCAGCGAGTCTTTATTGAGCAGGTCAATTTTATTCAAACCAAGCAAAACTGCGGGTAAACCGTTCATGGATTTCAACCGCTCTGAGATGCGGTTATCTTCAGGGGTGGGTGCAACTGAAGCATCCACCAGCCAGAGGATAACGTCTGCATCTTTCAGCGCGTCTTCTGCAACCTGATTCATGTACTCACCCAGTTTGTGGACCGGTTTATGCATACCGGGGGTATCCATGAAAATTAATTGGGCCTCCGGCAGGGTCAAAATGCCCAACTGGCGCTGCCGGGTTGTCTGTGGACGGGGAGAAACGGCAGCAATTTTCTGTCCCATCAGTGCGTTCATCAGGGTTGATTTTCCGACATTGGGGCGCCCAATCAGTGCAATGTAACCAGCCCGATAGGGAGAGGGTGGGGTATCACTCATTTTGACCAGCCTCCGTTGGAATCCTTCTCAGATGAATGCGTGAATTGACAATGGCCACCCCGCTGATGATTAACCCACCACCCAGCAGAACGCGCCAGTCCAGTGTTTCCTGTAAAAAGACGACCCCTAAAATTACCCCAACCAATGGGAAGAGATAGGTGACCAGCGTGGTACGGGTTGGCCCAACTTCTTTCAACAATCCATAGTATAGCACAGTGCCGATGCAGGTTGCCATGATCCCAAGCCAGAGGATCGCCAGCCAGGTCATCGGCAGGCGTGGTAAGGTCAGGCTGCCCTCCAGTCCAATGGCAAGTCCCCAAACGGTCAGGTTGGCAAAGAAATTTTGACCGAGTGCCTGAACCACAGGGGCAAGGTCAAAGGTGCGCCGGCGGGCAAAGATGATTGCAACCGCATACGAAAGAGAGGCTGCCAGAACGCCCAGTTGCCCCCATCGTTCGCCGGTCATAGCAGCGCCCAGTTCGTCGGAAACCAGCACAACCACCCCGCTAAAACCTGCCAGCAATCCAAGTACTTTGGGCAGGGTGATGCGGTCATCCTGTACGAAAATTTGCGCCAAAAGCATGGTAAAAAGCGGGGCGGTCGAATTGAGAATGGCCGCCATGCCGGATGTGACATGCTGTTCGCTCCATGTGATCAGCAGGAAAGGCAGCGCGATATTAAAAACCCCTAACACCAGAAAATCCCAACCGTTGGCAAGTCTGGGTAAGCGCGGGCGGGTGATCAGAAGCAAAATGAGCAGACCGGTTAACGCCACGCTCAGCCGCAAGGCGGTGAAGGTGATGGGGGTAAGTTCTTCCAGACCGATTTTTATCCACAAAAAAGTGGCGCCCCACACCACCCCAAGGTAAATAAATTTGAGCCACGATTGGATGGTCAAATACGTTTCTGCCTAGTAGTTGGTGGTCTGGTCAATGAGCCCCCTTTCGCGGGCTTGATGGTCACAATAACGAAAGATGAAAATGCTGGCAACCCCAAAAACGAGTGAGGAAATCAACAAAATGATCAGCAGGTCGGCGTTACTCAGAGAAGTAAAGGTGGGAAAGGCTTCCGCAACGGCGCCAACCAATGAGCGGCGGATCAGTTCCAGCCAGTAGGTAATTGGTAACAGATAGCCAACCGGACGCAGCCAGGCCGGCAGCACTTCCAGCGGGAAAATTGCTCCGGTAAACAAGAACAACCCACCTGCGACGACATCGCCAATGTAATAGGAATGGCGTGCGGTCATCAGAGTAATACCTGCCAGAATCAACCCGCCCAATGCCAGCATGAGAATGCCCAAAAACAGCGCTATCAGAAAGAGCGGCCAATCCACACGCGACCAGTCCAGCGGAACATTCAGGAAAAGTACCCCGGCGGCGATGGTGATGACCACACTAAATGTGCCGACGATGAATTTGGCAACCGCTCTTCCAAACAAGTAAAAGGGTATATTCACCGGGGCAGTGTAAATATACTTCAAGGTGCGGTAATGTTCGCGGTCGTCAATAATCGTCCACGAAACGCCGGTCAGCACAGCCGGCACATACTGGTAAAAGGCGTTGCCAAGGTACAGGTATGCGAAAACCGGGGAGGCGAAGTTTCCCTGAGTGACGATGGAATACATCAAGACCAGAATCGCGGCCCCGGCAACGGGTTTAATGATGGAATAGGTGGCAAATAAAAATGGATCGGTCCAGTTGGATTCAATCTGCCAGCCAAGCCATGAAGCAGTCAGAAAAGAGCGCAGGTTAACGGATTTTCGCATGGGGGGGAACCCTTTCATCGGCGGTTTTCGGTCAGGCGGCCTTCGCGTACGGCTAATCGCTCAATGTAAGCCAGCAGAAAACGGGCAGCCGTCACAAAAACCACCGAAAGGAGGATTAATACAATGATCTCGGTTTCCACGCTCAAAAAACCCAAAGAGGGGCCACTGGCAAAAACCAGTTGCCGCATGGCGTCCAGCCCCAGCGTGAGGGGGATGACCGAGGCTGCGGCGGCAGCCCAAAACCCCAAATTTTTGACCGGGAAATACATGCCGGAAACCAGATAGACCGGTTCCATTGCCAGATTGGCCAGGTGCCACGCCTCGCGGCTGAGCAGCAGAAAGATGGAAGCGGTCATCATTCCCAAACCATACAGGGCAATCATACTCAGCGAAAAGACGGCAATCAACTGCCAGAAAGAGGAAACGGCGTAGGTAACATTGAAGATCAGGCTGCCTACGGCAATGATGGCAGTTGCCCGCAATAGTGTGGCAAACAAGCCACCTACGGCCATGCCAAGCAAAATTGCCATCATCGGTGCCGGAGAAATGATGTAGAGTGCCAGATTGCCCTGTTCTTTTTCCCAGTACAGCTGACTGGACATACTCCACAAAACGTTCATCCAGAAGGCGGTCATTGCACCGCCGACGACCACAAAACCGACGTAATCTTCCGGAGCACCGATGGCGCGGTAGACGAATACATAAGCCGCTACGCTGAGTAAGGGAAGAAAGACATCGAAAAACATCCAGGAACGCTCGCGCTGCATGCCGACTACTCGTGGGTATGAGCGTCCAATCACGGTCATCAGGAAAAGTTGCCAGCCACTGCGTTTATGTTCAATCGGCGGGAACAGCGACATTTTCCACCTCCTCCATGCGCTGACCGACCAGCTGGACGAAGACATCCTCCAGGGTGGGCTCGCGTTTTTCCAGGCGCGAAATGCGGGCATTTTGGGCTGTCAATTCTCCGATGACTTCAGACAGGACGGATTCCTCTTCCAGCGTGATCTCCAGCCGCAAAGAGTCCTCCTCCGGGAATTGATGAAAATGCTTAATCCCGGCGATTTGCAGGAAGGGATATTCATCGAGTAAGCGCGGGGCAGCCACCCACACCTGAAAGAAAACCTCATGGCGCAGGTTTTGTTTCAATCTTGCAGGAGTATCACAGGCCAGTACCCGCCCTTGATTGATGATGGCAACCCGGTCGCAGAGTTCTTCAGCTTCCACCATGTAGTGGGTGGTCAGCAGCAAGGTGCGATGCGGATTCTCGTCCATCCAGCGGCGGATGAAGGAGCGCACATCTCGCGAAGCACCGACATCCAGCCCAAGAGTGGGTTCATCCAGAAAGAGTACTTGCGGGTCGGTCAGGAATCCGCGGATGATATTCATCTTCTGGCGTAAGCCGGTGGAAAGATCCGAGGATTTGGTATTCAAGCGATCGGCAATGCCCACAATTTCCGCCAGCATCTTAATGCGCCGGTTGGCTTCCTGGCTGGGAATACCGTAAAATTGGGCAAACATCCACAGGTTCTCGCGCACGGTCAGCAGACCATAACCGGAAGTTTCTCCACCCGAAACCATGTTGATGCGTTTGCGTACCTCGGCGGGGTGTCTGGTCACATCAAAACCGGCTACCCATGCCTTTCCGCTGGTGGGCGAGAGCAGGGTGGTCAGAATTTTGATTAAGGTGGTTTTACCGGCGCCGTTCGGGCCAAGCAGCCCAAACAATTCACCTTCATGGATTTCCAGATTGACATCGGTGAGGGCGACCAGTTCGCGCTGTTTTTCTTTTCGGTTGTTACGGATTTTATAGATGCGTCCCAGATTTTCAGTTTTGACGGCGGGGGTTAGGCTCATGGGATTTTCTCCAAATCAGACCTGTTTCGTTAAGTGCTTGTAAGGCTAGCGTAGGTCAAGCGTAGGGTTTGCGTCAAGCAGTGGAACAAAGTTTCCTGTATTATTGTAATCGAAAAGGGCGACTTCTCTTCTTCTCCTCCTTAAAAAGCGTGCCGGGGTCGGCGTCCCCGGCACGCTGTGATTCTAACATAACCGAACAGGGGACGTTCCCGGAATATAGAATATAAATTCTATTTTGTCAAGCATTTGATCAGTCTTTTCAGACGTTCAAGAAAAGCTCTGGAAGACCAACAGATACAGAATCGAAATTACCACCAATGAAAGCAGCATTACCGGAAGGCCGCGTTTGCTCCAGGTTTGACTGGTGATCGGCAGACGGGTTCTTTCGGAAAGACCGACGACCACCACATTGGCAGTTGAACCGATGATAGTGCCGTTGCCTCCCAGGCCGGCACCGAATACCAGCGCCCACCATAAAAAGGATGGGTTTGAACCGGGTAAAATCAGATGCTGAATGATCGGGATGAGCGTGATGGTGATGGGGATGTTGTCCACGATGGATGATAGCATTGCCACCAACCATAACAAGATCAATCCGGCCAGAGCGGGAGAAAGTTTGACCAGCTGGGTAACCATATTGGTGAAAATATCCAGGACGCCTGATTGTTGAATACCGCCAATCATGACGAACAAACCGCCAAAGAATAAGAGAATCTCCCATTGAATTCGCTTCAACAAATCGCTGATGTTTGGGCGAATCCAGATAAGAGCCAGCGATGCAGCCGCCAGGGCAACCAGCGCTGGCCGGATTTCCAGCAGTTCTTCGAGGAAAAAGAAAACAATCGCCAGTACAATGACCACAATCACTTTACGGGAAGTCGGCTGGTCGGTATAGGCCTCCTGAGGATTGAGGGATTGTATCGCCTCGGCGTTAGGGGATGGCTGATGCAATTCTTTGCGAAACATCCAGCTCAACATTGCAAAAGCGGATAACCAGACGAAAATGATCAACGGGAAGCTGTGGATGATGAAGTCCACAAAGGTAAAACCGGCCGCGGAGGCGATCAGCACATTGGGTGGATCGCCCACCAGTGTGGAAATGCCGCCAATGTTGGAGAGGATGGCTTCCGAAATGAGAAAGGGTTGAGGTGAAAAGCCCAGAATTTCACAAATTAAAATCGTGACCGGTGCAATCAATACGACGGTCGTGACGTTGTCGAGAAACATTGAAACCAGCGATGTGACCAGTGACAGCAAGAAGAGGAGCGAGGCTGCTCTTCCTTTGGATTTTTTGCCAACCCAAACTGCAAGGAATTCAAAAAAGCCGGTTGGTTCCAGCATGGCAACCAGCAGCATCATGCCAAAAAGCAGCCCCAGGGTGTTGAAATCAACTGAAGCGACAGCCTGTTCTTCGTTGTAAAAACCGAACATTAAACCAAAAGCCACCATCAATACGGCTCCAAAGACTGCGACAATTGTTCGGTGAACTTTCTCGCTAAAGATCAGAGCCAGACAAATTGCAAACAGCAAAGCGGATACCGCGGACGATAGGGTTAGGGTCATTGGCAGCAACCTCAAGAAATCCAGAAAGAAAGCAGGGCAACTCCAACATCAACATGAGATGCAATTCCGACCAGACGACCTTCATTATCTACAACAGGAAGATCACGCAAGGCGTGTTTGTGCAGCAACGCAGCCGTGCGAAACAAACCGGCATCTTCGTGGACTGATACGGCTTCAATCATCAATTCTTTGATGTCCTTTTCAAAAATTGCCGGGTCGGGACGCTGGTTTTCGACAGCGCCAAAACCGTGCAAAAAGTCAAAATCGGTGACCAGATGAATGAAATCCGGCATGCCCAGGTCAATGACATCCTGCAGGCGTAAGATTCCGACCAGATGATTACTCTCATCTACCACCGGCAGGGTGCCAATGTGGTGATCCAGAAAAAGTTGAATTGCCTGACGAATGCTGGAATTGACCGGGATAGAGATAACTTCTTTTTTCATCCAGCGGGATATATGAAGCATGTTGCCTCGCTTTCTGGCTGGTGGTGACAAGCCCAGGAAAGGGGAGAGGGCAATCCCATTGGGGAGATTGCCCATTCCTTTCGAGAATAGTGTATCACTTTTGAGGTGCGAGGGTTAACTGGCTGCCAGCAGCAATCCGAACAAGTATCCTGCGGTCATACTCATGATTGCTACCAGCGAAACATAGACGGCGGTCTTTTTCTTCCCCATCACACCACTTAAGACCAGAATGGACTGCAAAGAAAGTTCCGGATCGGACAGCAGATACGCCAGCAGCGGGCCGCGAGCCATTCCTAAATCAAGGAACATTCTGGCAACCGGTACCTCCACCAGCGTGGGGAAGTACATGAACACACCGAATAAGACGCCTACGAAATTGGCCATCAAGGTGTTTTGACCGGCAATTGCCTGTACCCATGCCGCCGGGATGATTTCTTTGGCAATACCCGCCAGAAAGACACCCACAATCAGCAGGGGAAAAATCTGCTTGACAAACTTCCAGGTTTCCCAAATCCAGCCGCTCAATTCATCTTTTGTGAATGAACGGCTGACCACCGCACCCAGGGCGGTCAACACCAGCGCTTCGCCGATCAAACGGCCGTTGATTCCTATGATGATTGAACCAACTTCCTCTTTAGGGGCTGCTACCAGAATTGTCACTGCGATCAAGCCAATGGCTGTATAAGTCCAGCGGTTGAAGCCGGAGAAGATATTTTCGAATCCCTTCCAGGCTGTAATGCCAATGAAAACCAGCAGGAGGATTAATACGAATCCCTGGAGGCTCAGATTGACGGCGTTGAGGGCATCGCGTGTTCCTTGCGTGACGTTAAAAGGAAGCTTAACCTGAGCGTAAACATTGGTCAGCAGGTCAACTTGCAGAGTGCCGATAATGAGCACGGCAACCAGCAGCAAAAAGACCACCCAGACCGCAGGTTTGACATCAGCCTTTTGATCGAACATTCCCGCTTCTTCCATTTGCAGCGAGCGGGCGCTTTCCTCTTTCCGGAAGACCCACGCCATAATCAGACCGATGACGATGCCAAAAGTAATCGAAAGGATCAGGCGTGATAAGGCAATATCAAATCCGATGGCTGCGCCGGTGTAGGTAATGGCGAGGATGTTTATTGCGGGACCAACGAAAAGAAAAGTAATCGCCGGCCCTAAACCTGCGCCCCGACGCCAGATGCCGGCAAAAAGCGGCAGGATGGTGCAGGAGCAAACCGCCAGAATAAAGCCGCCAATCGCAGAGGCCGGGTAACTGATCCATCTGGAGGCTTTGGGGCCAAGGTAACGTGTGATGGTTTCCTTGGGAATCATTGAACTCATGTAACCGGCAATGACAAATGCCGGAACAAGGCACAACAGCACATGCGCTGCCAGATAATCCAGTAAGCTGGTCCACCCGGACCAGAACAATGAAAGAAGAATGCTCCCAATTGGTTCCATGTTGATTTTGCTGCGTCCCTTCTCTAATAATATTCAATCTATCGAATGTCTTTGAGTCGTGCAAAGGTAGAGGTTAAATTCTGCCTGAAAATCCACCTTAATCGAGTTGATTCCCCGTTATCTTAAGGGCAGCGTTTTGGATAACACCCGAAGAAGAAGTGTCCTTTCGCTTACATTTTGGGCATTCGCAATCCTCGGCCTGCAAAAGAGGTATTTCTTGACTCTCCCGCGGGAGGCACTGGCGCGATAAATCCAGAGTTTGCAAGATTTGCGGATGGACGATGCGGTAAAAAATGTTCCAACCTTCGCGGCGGTCTGCTAAAATGCCGGCTTCCCTTAAGACGGCGAGTTGCTGAGAGAGGTAGGCCTGCCGGTAACCCAAAATGGCTTCCAGATGACAGACACATTTTTCTCCATTGCGCAAAATTTCCAGGATGGCAATTCGCGCAGGGTGAGATAAAGCCTTAAAAATTTGGGCAGTTGATTCGAACTGGTTGATTGCAGCGGGTGTCATGCTATTACATTCAACTCCTTGAATGTAATTGTAAGCCAAGCAACCACTTTGTCAAGCGGACAAATGTCACAAAAATCGCTTGATGGATAGTCGTTTTATCAATCTACCGTCAGGGTTTTGCTCAGGTTGCGTGGAAAGTCGGGGTCATAGCCGCGTGCAACGGACATGTGATAGGCCAGCAATTGCAAGGGCAAGACGCTGAGCAGGGATGATATTTCTGGGCTGGCTGCTGGCAGTGTGATGACATCGCTGGCGTTTGCGCACAGGCGGGGATCTTCCTGCCCAACGGCAATAGCCCGCCCTCCGCGGCAGGTAACCTCGTTGATGCCGCTGACAATCAGCGGCACGTCATCCGGCCCGGCAACGAACAGCACCGGATAGCCTTCACTGACCGCAGAAAGCGGACCGTGCTTAAATTCGGTGGAAAGCATTCCTTCGCAGTGAGCGTAGGTAATTTCCTTCAACTTGAGTGCGCCTTCCAGCGCCATGGGGTAGGTTGCCCCGTACCCCAGACAGTAAAGATCGTTCCATCGGTTGATTTCGGTGGTAATAGCTTGAATTTGGGGTTCACATACTGCCAGTGTTTCTTCCATCAAGGCAGGGATTTGCTCGAGCAGGCCGGTATCCTTTCCACCCAATCGGCAGGCAAGGTATAGAAAAGTAACCACTTGATTGGTGAAGGTTTTGGTAGCCGGAACACTGATTTCATAACCGCAGCACAGCGGCAGCCAGCTGGCAGTGGCTTTGGTAAGGGTTGAGCCAATCACGTTTGCCAAACCCAAACAGGTCATTCCACGAGAATCAGCGGCTTGCAGGGCATTCAGTACATCCTTGGTTTCTCCGGATTGACTGACAAAAATGCCGACATCCTGCTGGTTAACGGCTGGCAGGTACTGAGGGATGAATTGAGGCGCCAGTACCGGAATTACCGCCCTGCCGGCCAGTTGGGCAAAGTACACCGAACCTGCCAGACAGGCGTGGTAACTGGTGCCGCAACCGATGAAATATACCTGCCGGGCGTTGCGTATGGCATCCAATACGCTCTCCACTTCAGCACTGCCGGTCAGCATGTGCAATACTTCGCGGGCAACCTGTGGTTGTTCGTGAATTTCTTTGAGCATGAAATGGGGGTAGCCGCCTTTTTGGACGGCTTCCATGGTTTCGGTGACCAGTTCTGGTTCGCGTTCGATCAGGCTGCCATCGCTGACCGAGTGTAGTTCAACCCGGTCTGCCCAAAGGGTGATGATCTCGCCATCCTGAATCCGCAGGATTTTACGGGTGAGCGGCAGGATGGAAGGCAGATCGGAAGAAACGCAAGTAAACCCTTCCCCAATTCCAACCACCAAACCGGAGCCCTTTTTAATGGCGTAGAGTTTGTCATCGTTGATTTGTCCAACCACGTAGGCATAATCACCTTGCAAATCCTGATAGGCGCGGCGGATGGCTTCGATGAAATCAAATCCACGGTCAATGTAGCGTTCTACTGCATGAACACAGGACTCCCCATCATTGTGAGAGCGAACCGTCATTCCCTCTGCCATGAATTGCTGACGCAATTCCACATTATTGACCACATTACCATTGTGAGCGCCGACCAGATCTCCATCCGAATCGAGATGCGGCTGGGCATTGACCTGCGAAGGCGCGCCAAAGGTAGCCCAACGCAGTTGGGTAATGCCGCGGCTGCCGGTCATTTCAGCAAAATTGTAGCGTTCGGCAACTTCATCCACTTTGCCAACGTCTTTGCGCAGGTCAATGCGGCTGCCGGAAATGGTTGCCGCACCCACCGAATCGTAACCGCGGTAGGTCAGACGGCGGGCGGCTTCAATCAAAACAGGGCCGAGGTTTTGCTCTTTTTCGGTGACAATGCCAAAAATACCGCACATAACAATCCTTTTGGTTGAAAGATGGTTTTGAGATTACACCCCGCCAAGTTTATCATAAACCTGCCAAAGCGCAGTGAAGATGAGCTTTCTTTCAAAGAGGAATTTCATGTTAAACTAAATTCAACTTCCATATTCCATCCCATTTTCAGGAGCGTCCTCATGCTGTTGTGTGTGGATATCGGCAATACCAACATCAAGATGGGTCTGTTCAACGGCGATCAGATGTGCTGCCACTGGCGGGTTGCTACGGACCGCAATCGGCTGGCTGATGAATATGCCGTCTTACTGCTCAATTTGCTGGCAACTTCCGGTGTGAGCGTCACGGATGTAAAGGGATGTGCGGTCTCTTCGGTTGTACCTGCCCTGACGCAGGTCTTTGAGGAGATTGCTCATCGCTATTTGAAACAGGAAGCGTTGATGATTGGAGATGGGGTTGATCTCGGGATGCGCATCAATACCGATTATCCCTCGGAGGTCGGCACTGACCTAATTGTCAATGCGCTGGCTGCCCGCCATTTATATGGCACGCCGGTGATTGTCGTGGGGTTTGGTACCGCAACGACCTTTTCGGCTGTTTCGGCGGAGGGTGATTTTGAGGGGGTTTCCATTGCACCGGGCATTCTTACCAGCAGCGATTCCCTGTTCCGCGCAACGGCAACCCTGCCGCAGGTGGCGCTGGCCCACCCGCCGGCAGCCATTGGCAAAAACACGCTGCAATCCATGCGTTCTGGAATTGTGTTCGGTTTTGCGGAACTGGTGGACGGCATGGTTAAACGCATCCGCCGGGAGCTGGGCGGTGTTGCACGCGTGGTGGCAACTGGCGGTTTGGCGGAACTGATTGCGCCGGAAAGTCAGTCCATTGAGGTGGTTGAACCGAATCTAGCCTTGATCGGCCTGCGCCTGCTCTACGAGCGCAACTGCCCGCTCTGAAGCAACCAGGTTGCGGCGCAGAATATCCGTAATGGTCAAATTGTGGCGGGCTGTCAATTGTTCGTTAATCATCTCAATCTGTTTGCGGGGCGAGTAGAAAACCTCACTCCATCCGTAGCCGGCGCAGGCCGTATCGGCAATCCAGTTACCGGCATCATCTTGCCCCCACCACTCACGGTAAGCCTGTTCCAGCTCGGGGCGAATGTGCAATTCGGGAATGTTGAAGTGAGCAGAGTAATAGTAGTCGGGAGGCAGAGCATTGAGTAAGGTTTCAAAGCTGTGCACCCGAATGTGGATATTTTCGCTGCCGTCGCATTCGGTGATGCGGCAAAGCCCGCGCAGGGTGGCAAATGGCGCAATCACTTCAACCCATTGAATGCGCGGAAAACGTTCCTTGATTTTGTTGATCACCTCGCGCATCACCAGGCCGCTGGCAATGCTGTCGGCAATGAAGGCTACCGTGATGTTTTCGTGCTGGATTTTGTTCAGGTCTTTATCCTTGAATAAAGTCATCTCGACTTTACGGCTGAAAACCGGCACATTGCTGTCAAACACGTGGTGGGCATCCAGAATTACCTCATCGCAAAGATAGCCGGAGTTGGCGTAAATGGCTTCGGTGACCTGATACTTCAGTCCCTCGCGAGCAATGGGAAAGACGGCAATCTGGGTTTGCTGCTGGCTGGTAAACAGGTTTTGAAAGATGGGAGAAGCCAGCATGGTTTGAATAGCCTGACTGATGAGAAATGAGCGCTGCGACCCCATGATCAACTGACCGGGCAGGGTCAGGGTTTGGATAGATTGGATTTCTTCGGGTTTGAGGCCGGTCAAGGCCAGTAAATGAGGATTGGGTTTGGTGGTGTGGGTGTAGATGAATTGTGCTGTGGCCGGGTTGTGATAGAGTACCATGTCAATGGATGTTTGATGATCCAGAATCATCCGACCGGGACGGTAAAAGCCGCTTCCCTGATTACCGATGGGGTAGGGAAGCGGCTCGTTCAGCAGTAATTGCCCTCTGGAGCGACCGGGATCATCCTCCGAAAAGTCAAATGGCAAGATAAAATCGCTCATAAAACACCTCCAAAAATCCGTGCCTGACAGCCCGGCTGGATCAATTTATAAAAAAGCAGGTCTGGGGCATTCGCTTTTTGGCGATTCCACAACCTGCCCGAATAATTTTATCTTACTTCTATAAAAAAGTTAAGCCAGATGCAGCGGTCAAAAATTTTTAAGAAAATACCCCCTCAAAAGAGAGGGGGCTATGATAGGGAACTTCTCAATGTTTCACGAGTCGAATTGACCAACTTCTTCACCATTGACCAGTATCGTATAGCTGCCGCTGGGGAATGAACCCAAAGAGTAGGTTGCTTCAAAGGGCTGCAGCATTTGAATGCAGACTTGCTCCGGGTCAACTACTGAATACACTTCAACAAGTATTCGATTGGCTTCATCCGGTTGGTTGACTGCGATGCGCAATTGGTGGCAGGGCGTGGGGAGATTGCCGGTCAACACCAGATTGATTTGGACAGGGTAGCTTTCCAAAATCAACACATCGGTTGAGTCAAGAAACGCTTCGCCGCGTTGTAAGGCTGCATCGCTTTCCAGCGGTTGATAGGGGTTAACCTGGGCGGGGGTTTCGCCTGCGCCTTCGGTTGGGCTGACTACGGGTGAATTTGGATCTGCTTCAACAGATGTAGCGCATGCACTTAGCATGAACATCATCCCAACACTCAGTAAAAGTAATCTAAACATTTTGTCCTCCATTTCATTGTTCTGTGATGGTATTATGACGCTGAAATTCATTCAAAAGTTCCCCTCCAGAAATTTTTTATGATATACTGGACAAAATTAGTATAAATACAAACCAGCGATGATCCTGAAATCCACTATTGAGTTTACCGTTGATATGCCGGTCTATCCTGAGCGTTTCTACCGCGCCTGGCTGGATTCTTTTGAACATGCCCAATTTACCGGTCAACCGGCTAAAATCCAAGCCCAGACGGGGGGAGTTTTTTCTACTCTCAATGGCAAAGTAGAAAGCCGTATTAGGCTGCTGGTTGCCCATTCCTTAATCGAGCAGAGCTGGAAAGTGGAAGGTTTGCCGCTGGATGAAGATTCCCGCATTTCATTAACGATTCAGCCCACCTGTATGGGTTGTGAAGTGCGGCTTCGCCATAGCGGCGTGCCAGTGACGCTGAATAAAGTCCTCTTATCCTGGTGGGAGGAACAGTACTTTCGGCCAATGAGAACCTATTTTGAGGCAATCGTGGGGGATTATGTGGCAGATATGGGGGATGGGTAAACCTTTTCAAGAGGTGAAAAATAGGAATCACGGCTGACCTGTTTCCTATTTTGGGTCACAATTCACTGGCGGCTATTTTACCGGGGGAAATCCGGTGATAATATGGAAATAACTCACATTTCTCAAGTGGAGGTTTTTTTTTCATGAAAATTGTCACCGATCGAGGCTGCGATCTTTCACCTCAGCAACTGGAGGGGTTGCCTCCGCTTTACTATGTTCCGATGAAATTAACCCTGGCCGGCAAAACCTACTCCAGCGGGGAAGACCTGACATCCGAAGAATTTTACCGCTTGCTGGAAGAAACCGGAGAGTATCCGACCACCTCTCAACCCGGGGCAGGGGATTTTGTTGAACTTTACCGCCGGCTGGCTCAGGAAGATCCTCAAATTCTTTCCATTCACATTTCTTCGGGTTTGAGCGGTACATTAAACTCAGCTCAGGTGGCAGCCGGAATGGTACCGGAAGCGCAGATCACCCTTTGGGATACCATGACGCTTTCGGCCCCGGAGGCCTGGCAGGTCGAAGCGGCAGCGCGAGCAGTAAAAGCGGGTTGGGAACTGAGGGAAATTCTGGCGCTAATGGAAAAGGTGCGCAGCCTGACGACCGGCTTTTTTACGCTGGACACGATGAAATACCTGATTCATGGCGGGCGGATCAGTCACCTGAAAGGACTGCTCGCCTCGTTATTGAATATCCGTCCGGTGATTTCGGTTTCAAAGGAGGACGGACGGTATGTGACAGTGGCGCAGGAGCGGACATTCCGCCGTGCCATCCAGCGCATGGCACAGGAAGTGGTCAAGATGTATCCGAATGTTCCAAAACTGCGCCTGCAATTGATTCATGCCCATAACCCGGAGGGCATGGAGATGCTGCGCGAAGCCATGGAGAACCTGGTGGCTTGTGATTGGCTGCCGCCGGTTACGGTTGGGCCAATTTTAGGCGCGCATACCGGCACTACTTTGGTGGGAATTAGCGCTGCCCCGGCAGAATTGACGGATCTGCTTCCCTGATACTGCCTTACGACAACCATTCACAAAAGTCTGTTGTTTGATATCCGGCCTGTAGTGGTCAATTACAGGCCGGTTTTCATTTTCTAATGGATTTATAAAATTTTCGGACAAAAAGCGGTTTCATAAAATACCACTTTGTTGATAAACTTATCAAAATAAAGATCGGAGCCGTGATGAACATTGTTGTGTGTGTGAAAATTGCGCCTGACCCTGAAGATTTGGAAATTGGCAGCGACGGGTCGGTTTCCACCGCCCATGCAGAGTGGAGCATCGGTGGTTTTGATTTACCAGCTCTTGAAGCAGGGGTGCGCCTGGCTGAAATGCACGGCGGCAAGGTGATTGCTCTTTCGGCCGGTCCGTCCCCCATCAACCAATCCAAAATTAAGAAAGACATTCTCTCACGCGGTGCCGATGAGCTGGTGCTGGTTGTGGATGAAACATTGCAGGATGCTTCCACCGCCGAAACTGCCCGTGTTCTGGCAGCAGCCATCCATAAGATGGAAGATGTCCAACTGGCATTCTTCGGTGAGGGGTCGGCTGACCTGTACTTCCAGCAGACCGGTGCGCAGGTTGGCGAACGATTGGGCTGGCTCTGCCTGAATGCCGTGCAGGATGTGCGGTTGATTCAGGAAGGGATGCTGCAAGTACAACGAACCCTGGATGTGGAATTGCAGGTGCTGGATGTGCCGCTGCCGGCGGCTCTATCGGTAACCTCGGATATCTGTGAGCCGCGTCTGGCCTCAATGCGCGCAATCTTGCAAGCATCCAGAAAGCCGGTGATTGAATGGTCATTGGCCGACATCGGGATTGAAAATCTGGCTGCCTCGGTTGAAATCCTGGCCGTTCAAGCGCCTCCGCGCACTGCCAGAAAGGGAGTCGTATTGGGTGGTTCGGTCGAGGAAGCAGTCAGGTCATTGCTGAATAACTTGAAAAAAGAAGGCGTGCTTTAGGAGAGGGCCGATGAGCGATCAAAATCAAATTTTTGTCATCAGTGAAGAGGTGAGCCTGATTGGTGAATTGGTCAGCGCGGCACGCCAGTTGAACAACGATGGCTTTTCGACCATTGCGGCAGTTGTGATCGGTGATCAATCCGATGTCCAGCGGGTTGGTTCGTTTGCGGTTGACCAGATTTACTGGATCGAACAGGTGCCAGAAGGTTACCTTGTTGAAGATGTCTTTCTGACTTTATGGGAATTGGTAAATCAACATAAACCAACTGTTGTTTTGATTGGAGCAACGACCAGCGGGCGGTTAATTTGCGGCAGGCTGGCTGCGCGTTTGGACGTCAGCGCCATAACCGACGTGCGCTCTTTTGAACAGGTGAAGGATGGGTTGGCTGCGCGCCATATGATATTCGCGGGTGGAGCGGAGCGACTCGAACGTCCACTGAGGCTGCCGGTGCTGTTTACCATTGCCAAAGGGCAATTTGAAGCGGACATTGTTCAATCGCACACAGCCCCACAGGTGATTCCTGTGCCATTCCGATTGCCCGAAAAACGGGCAATTCTGCGCGAACGCAAAGACCTGCCGCCCCTTTCTGTCAACCTGGCTGAAGCCAAACGCGTTATTTGCCTCGGAAGGGGAATTGCTCACCAGGAAGATGTGGCTCAGGTAGAGCAGCTGGCGCAGGTATTGGGTGCAGAAATTGCCTGCACCCGTCCCCTCTCTGAAGGGCTGGGCTGGCTGCCGCGTGAACGCTATATTGGCATTTCCGGGGCTTACATAAAATCTGATTTGTATCTCGGTTTGGGGGTTTCGGGTCAGGTGCAGCATACGATTGGAATTACGAATGCCAGAGTGGTCGTGGCGGTCAACCGCGATCCCGACGCCCCCATCTTCAAACAGGCCGACTATGGCATTGTTGCCGATTTATACGAGGTCGTGCCAGCCCTGATTCAGGGGTTACACGAAGCCTGAGGTCTTGAATGAGCGGTGATAAACTGGATGTGATTGTGGTGGGGGCTGGTGTGGCTGGTTGTACGGCCGCCCTCTTACTGGCCCGTCAGGGATTGGAAGTGGCGCTGATTGAACGCGGCCCTTATCCGGGCAGCAAGAATTTATCCGGTGGGGTATTGTATGGGCGGGTTCTTCATCAAATCATTCCCAATTTTTGGGAAGAAGCGCCGGTCGAGCGGTGGATCACCAATAATGTCGTTGCGTTTCTTACGGATGAAGATTCGTTCCTTCTGGATCACAAGACAAAGGCATTCAACCGGCCTCCATACAATGCTGTGAGTGTGCTGCGTTCCAAATTTGATCGCTGGCTGGGGGAGCAGGCAGAAGCAGCCGGTGCCATCCTGGTGCCGGGCATCAAGGTGGAGCGCCTTTTGCGGGATGGCGAGCGAATTGTGGGAATTGCTGCCGGGGAGGAAGAGATGTTCGCCGAGCTGGTCATTGCCGCCGATGGGGCGAATTCCTTTCTGGCGCAGGAGGCAGGATTACGCCCACAAATCCCACAAGAGCATGTTGCGGTTGGAATCAAAGCAGTGATTGCCCTGCCGCAGTCGGTGATCGAAAATCGCTTTCGCCTGGATGGAAATGAAGGCAGTGCCTTTAATATCGTCGGTTCTGCCACGCAGGGAATTGCTGGCGGCGGTTTTCTTTATACGAACAAAGAAAGCCTTTCGATTGGACTGGTTATTCAACTGGCGCACCTGATTGAGCATCAGAAAAAAGCCAGCGAGATCTTTGACCAATACTTAGGCCACCCCTGGGTTGCCACATTGGTGAAGGACGGTAAAGTGGTGGAGTACGGGGCGCATCTGGTGCCGGAAGCCGGATTGAAGATGATGCCGCGTCTGTTCACGGACGGCATGCTGGTGATTGGCGACGCAGCCGGTTTGACCATCAATAACGGTTTTTGGGTGCGCGGTATGGATCTGGCGATTGGCTCGGCGATGGCAGCCGCCGAAGCGGCGGCACAGGCGTTTCGCAACAAGGATTTCAGCGCGGCAAGTCTGGCGTTCTATCGCCAAAAACTGGAAGAAAGTTTTGTCATGGCGGATTTAAAAACCTTTTCCCGCGCCCCCCACTTTATGCAAAATGATCGTTTATACACAGCCTATCCTCAACTGTTGAGTGAGGTTTTCCGGCAGATTTATCAACAAGACGCCCGTCCGCATCAACCGCTGAGACAGATTGCGCGCGAAGCGGTGCGGCGGGGTAACCTTTCTATACTGGACCTGCTGAGAGATATTTGGAACGGAGGTCGGGCTTTATGAAGCGTTTAACGGTTACAGAAAAACTAGCCCAAAATAAATATGAACTGGATGATGGACATCCGCACATTGTTGTCCACAATGAGGTTTGTGAAGCGGAGTGTAAAATTCGAGCGTGTTTGTTCGTCTGCCCGGCAGAAGTCTACAGTGAGCAGAATGGCAAAATTGTAGCGGATTGGGCTGGCTGTCTGGAATGTGGCACATGTACGGTTGCCTGTCCCCCGCAGACGCTGCATTGGGAATATCCACGTGGCGGTTTTGGCATTATTTATCGCTACGGCTAAGCGTGGAATGAAACCTGGATAATTAAGCATCTGGGGGATGGTCTTGCTTTTTTTCTGGTAAACTGGTCACGGAAAGCAAACCAGCAGCAATTACCAGATGCAAGGAGGAAGTATGCCCGCCAGAAGAGCCATGCTATACGTGCCAGCCGATGATGAACGAAAAATTCACAAAGCCGCCAGCCTGGATGTGGATAGTATCTGTCTGGATATCGAAGACGGTGTGGCGGTCAATCGCAAATCGGCTGCCCGGCAGAACATTGCCTCAGCCCTGAAAACGGTCCATTTTGGCCGCTCCGAGCGGCTGGTGCGGATTAATTCTTTAGGGTCGGGATTGGCAGAAGAGGACTTGCACGCTGTGCTGAATGCTCACCCGGATGGGATTGTAATCCCGAAAATTGAAGGGGCTGATGAGGTGAAATGGGTCTGCCAGCGCATTGCCGCCGTTGAGCAGGCCAATGGGTGGGGACACGGATCAATTGCCTTACTGGTTTTGATTGAAACGCCTCAGGCGGTCTTGAATTTGAGAGAAATTTGTACGATAGATGCACGCCTGCAAGGTTTGATCTTTGGGGCAGAGGATTTTGCGGGGAGTATCGGTGCTGTGCGCAGTCTGGCTGCAACCGAATTGTTATATGCGCGCAGCGCGGTCGTTTTGCATGCTGCCGCCTTCAATTTGCAGGCGATGGATATGGTCTGGTTGGACTTGCAGGATTTGGAAGGGCTGCGGCAGGAAGCGCTGTCGGGTGCGGCGATGGGATTTACCGGCAAGCAGATCATTCACCCAAATCAGGTTCAGGTGGTTCAGGAGGCGTTTACTCCTTCGGCAGAGGCCATAGAGTTTGCAAAGCGGGTTGTCGAAGCAGCTGAAGCCTATCAGCAGGCAGGCAAAGGGGCATTTGCCCTGAACGGAAAAATGGTGGATGCCCCGGTCATCAAGGCTGCTGAGCGCATCCTTGAACGTGCCAGGGCTGCAGGAAAAGCAGTGTAACCCGGTATCGTGTGCGTTTACAGCCTGCGCACAACAATGAGGGCAATATCATCTGAGCGGCGGGCAGCACCGACAAAATGCTGTACTTCGTTCAGAATGGCGCGGTGGACTTCCGCAGCAGAGTGGCTGGCGTAGGCCAGGGCTACATCCAAAAGGCGATCTTCACCGAAAAAGTCGCCTTTTTCATTTTGCGCTTCGGTGATTCCGTCAGTATACAGGATCAGCAAATCACCGGGAGAAATCCGGATTGTTTTTTGGGTCCAGCGTGCCTGTTCGGATACCCCCAGGGCCATGCCGGTAGTTTTCAATTCGCTCAGTGAGATCTTACCTTTGCCGGAAACGCCGATCAGGAAACCGGGTGGATGTCCGGCGTTCGCGTAAGTCAACCTGCCCGTCACGGGTTCTAAAATACCAAAGAAGGCGGTAACAAACATATTCCCGCGGGTATCCGAAAGGATGCGCTCACTGACCGCACTCATCGTAATTGCTGGAAGGGTGGGAAAACGTACCGCGTATGTTCGAAAGAGTGTACTGCTCAAAGCCATGAACAGAGCCGCCCCCATCCCTTTGTCAGAAACATCTGCCACTACAAAGCCTATTTTGTGATTGGAAAGTGGGATGAAGTCGTAAAAGTCGCCGGAAGTTTCTCTGGCTGGCTGTAAGGCAGTTACAATTTCCCAGCCATCGAGATGGGGTGATTCTTCCGGCAGAATATCAGCCTGAATTTTACCGGCCATGGCTAATTCCCGGTTGGTGAATTCTTCGTTGTCGGCTGCAGCGGATCGGGCAGCGGTGAAGGCTTCCTCCAAATCTTTTTCAAAAACAGTGAAGTTGGTGTGGCTGAAAACTGGATGCGGCATTTCTTCTTTTTCGATTGGAGGAGAAGGGTCGCGTTCGACCTGCATCAAAGCCGCTTTGAATTCTTCTTCGTTGACATCCCGCGAAAAGAGATAAAGCGGCACCGAGCCAAATTCTTCAAGGGGCAAGGTTTCTTCGGGACAGTCGAGCAGCAGGACGATCTTCATGGCTGGCCACAGGGAGTGAATTTCGTTGACCAGAAAATGGGCCTGTTCGGCTGAGCTTTTGAAGTCGAGCAGGACAAGGGTAGGCTGAGTTAATTTGCATAATTCGACAATTTCAACCACACTCTGAGCCTCGCCGACCAGCTGGAAATCTTTGATGCTCATGATCAAAGAAGAGAGACCCTTACGGTAAATTGCCTGATCAGAAGCCAGAGCAACACGGGTAGCAGATTTCAGAGGGTTCATTCATTCCTGCCTTCAAAAAAACGCTAACACCGAAGAAACATAATGTCCCAGAGGATGGCTTGTATGCCGTGCTGTACAGGTTCATTATAACGGTCAATTGCCAATTTTGTCCTCTCCAAAAGGGGGGTATCCTGTCCGTAACGAACAATTTTTAATGAAAGGAAAGCAAAAATTGATATAATAAATTGTATTAGTCAATAATTATTTCCAGAGGAGGTGAATCACTTAAAAACATCATGCTTAATTATGCCGGTCGGGTTATTGATTACTGTTCCTTTCCCGTTATTTGATCAGATTTGGAGAAAAAATGAAAAAAACAGCCTCTTATATTTTGACTTTTTTGATAATTCTCTCCCTTGGGGTTGGTCTATTGCCCAACTCAACCGTTCAAGCCAGTCAGCCAAAAGTTGCTTTTTGGCTGACTGTTTTACATAACAATGACGGAGAGTCGGACTTAATCAATCTTGGAAGGGGGTTAGAAGATTTTGGCGGTGCGGCGCGTTTCAAAACAATGGTGGATAGATTGAAGTGGGATGCCGTCCACGGTAAGCCGCCGGTTCCTTCTGCCCCGCGCAGTGTGGTGATGGTCTCCTCTGGCGATAATTTTTTGGCTGGGCCGGAATTCAATGCCAGCCTTGAAAAAGGCGTGCCATTTTATGACAGCATCGCTATGGACTTAATCGGATATGATGCGATTGCGCTGGGCAATCACGATTTTGATTTTGGCCCGGATGTTCTGGCAGACTTCATTCAAGGTTTTTCGGTATCGAAACCGCCTTTCCTGAGCGTCAATCTGGACTTCTCGGCTGAGCCGCGCCTGCAGGAATTGAAAAATCAGAAAAGGATTGCAGCCAGCACAACTGTAAAAACTCCCGCCGGACGGGTTGGCATTATTGGCGCAACTACTCCAATGCTTCCATACATCTCCAGCCCGCGCAACGTGCGTGTCAATGATATGGTTGCCGAAGCAATCATGGCAGAAGTTCGCAGGCTGGAAGCAATGAAAATCAACAAAATCATCCTGATCAGCCACCTGCAAAGCATTACCGAAGACCTTTCAATGGTGCCTTACCTGTCCGGAATTGATATCATCATCGCTGGCGGTGGCGATGAGGTGCTGGCCAATCCCGGGCAAGTGCTGGTACCGGGTGACGAAACCCGTATTTTTGGCTCCTACCCCTTATGGGCAACCGATTCCAGCGGTGTTCAGGTGCCGGTGGTGACAACCGCTGGTAGTTATTCCTATGTGGGGCGGTTGGTAGCGGGCTTCGACAAAGCCGGCAATCTGGTCATGATTGATGAGTCTCAAAGTGGCCCGGTGCGGGTTGCCGGCGGCAATCAACCGGATGCAGTTCCGCCCCATCCAGAAGTGCAGAGCAGAGTGGTTGAGCCGCTGATTGAGGCACTCAATGAAATGAGCATGAATGTGATTGGGGTCTCCGAAGTGCCATTGGACGGCACAAGAACCAACATTCGCAGCCGGGAAACGAATTTAGGCAATTTGACTGCCGATGCCTTGCGGTGGCAGGCTGCTCAACTGGCGGGCTTGTACGGGGTGAGTGTGCCGCAGGTGGCTCTCCAAAATGGCGGCGGTATTCGGAATGCCTCCGTTATTCCGGCAGGCAACATTACCGAATTGACCACTTTCTCGATTTTGCCCTTCCCCAACTTTGTTTCAATTGTGGAAGGAATATCCAGAGATCAGTTCAAGCAAATTTTGGAGAATGCCGTTTCGCGGGTGGAGTTTGGGGATGGGCGTTTTGCCCAGATTTCCGGTTTCCGCTTCACCTGGGATCCGGCCGGTACCGCTCAAATACTGGATTCAAATGGAAATATCGTCACGGTTGGTTCGAGGGTCAGGGATGTATTCCTGGATGACGGCACCCAGGTTGTTGGAGATGGCAGTGTCATCCCCGGGCCGGATTTGACGGTAGCGACGATTGATTTTCTGGCGCGGGGTGGTGATCAGTATCCCTTCCGGGGGGCTGCCTTTACTACTGTGGGTGTCACTTACCAGCAATCCCTTCGGAATTACATTCAATCTGGTTTGGGCGGCGTAATTACCGCTGCCCAGTATCCTGAAGGCGGCCAGGGGCGGATTACCCGTCTGCCTTAAAGCGTGATTTCGCCCTAATTTTTTTGAGGCCACTTAACCGGCTCACTCCCGTTGGGTAAAATGAAACAGGAGTGAGCCGCTAATCGGATGATCGATGTGAAATTTCTCAATAAGCCTCCAAGTATTTTGTCATGGACATGGATGGTCTTGCCTGTTCTGCTGGCGTTTGTGTTTCATCCCGTGCGGGGACAGTCTCAACAGCCGGCGGAAATTTGTTCCATGCCGTTTCAACCGGTGGCGTTACCCCTGACGGAACTGGGGGGGGATGCGTATGTACGGATGGACGGTCAGGCAACCGGTTTTAGGGGCGGATTGTATCCGAACGGAAGCAACAAGCGCCCGGCGCAGCACGAAGCCGCCGGTTTGGATTTATCCCGCCAGATTCAACCGCTGGCCACCGACGGGCGGGTGGATGATCAAAATGGGCGGATTTTGTTCATTTCGATTGGCATGTCCAACACTGCAACCGAGTTCGGGGCTTTCAGTCGGCTGGCTGAGCAAAAAGCGGAACTCAATCCGAAGGTGGTGTTGTTGAATGGGGCTTTGCCCAACCAGATTGCAGAGCGCTGGAGCAACCCTGAAGGGATAGCCTGGCAGGAACTGGATAGGCGAATAACCGGCTATGGGTTTTCCTCCCAACAGGTGCAGGTTGCATGGGTTAAGCTGACCAATACCGGCGGGGGAGATTTTCCGCAGAAGGCGTTAGCCTTACAATCGGACTTGCAGGTGATTGTCCAGCATTTGAAGACGAAATTCCCCAATTTGAAACTGGTGTTCCTTTCCAGCCGAACACGTTCTTATACTTACTGGCGGGGGTTAAGCCCGGAGCCGCTGGCCTATGAAACCGGTTTTGCGGTCAAGTGGTTGATTGAGAAGCAAATACAAGGGGATCCACAGTTGAATTTTAACCCGTCAAATGGGGAGGTCAAAGCATCTTATCTTTCATGGGGACCTTATCTTTGGGCGGATGGGGAGAATCCCCGAAAGGATGGGTTCACATGGCTGGCAAGCGATTTGACAGCGGACTGTACGCATCCATCCACTCAGGGGGCGGAGAAGATAGCCCAACAATTGTGGGAATTTTTCAGCACCGATACGATCAGCCGGGATTGGTTTCTATCCTCGGGTATGGTTGCTTCGCCCATAAAAACAGGCGATTTGACCGATACACCTGGCATTATCCGGGCTACTCCCTCAAAAACGCCTGAACAGAGGAAAGTAGAACTATCCTCGACACTGCCAGCCATTACTCCTTCTACGACCGCCGCACCACCCACCCTGCAGCAGGCTGGCAAGATCGAAGAAAGTCGCCCTGCTGATTCCTTTTCTTTTGAAATGGGCCTTTTCTTTTTGGCGGGGCTGGTTGGGGCGAGTATGGTGTTGGGATGGTTGCGGGGTAGAAAAAGAAAATAAACCCGCTAAAAACTATAAAAAAATTATAAAGAACTTTTTACTGATTTTCAGGTATGATGAATTCAATTATTTAGATAAAAAATATTGACAATTTGATATGCGTATTGATTTCCAATCTTCACTTCATCGGTTTTGAAGAATTGGATTCTGGCAGGTTGACGTGCACTTTCGGTCCACTGGGTGAACTTCTGAACCGCTGTCGAAACAGGGGGAGATATGCCCAATTTTGAAGTGCACGAAAAGCGCTCAATTTTTGAAAAGGATGGCGTGTGATTGCCGTGTTTGATCGCTCAGGTGTTCGGTTTATCGTATCAGTGCTCATTTTTGTATTCGTTGTCGGGGGAATGACGGTTGGTTTTGCTCCTGATCTGGTTGTTCGGGCGGATGGTCTGGCGGGGTTTGCATTATCGTTTGATGGTGCTGATGACATGGTCAACCTTGGCAGGACGGTTGATCTCTTTCCAGATGAGGGGTGGAAGCAAACCAAAACGGTCAGTTTATGGGTAAAACCGGAAGGAGCAGCCGATTGTTCGGTCATCAATGGTATCCTGCGCATCGAACCGGCACAGTGCGACAATATCTTTGGAGATTTTGCACGCTGGTGGGGCATCAGCCGCGGACCGACTCAAATTTGGGTGTGGATGGCCTGTTATGATCCGGCTGATCCTAGTACCTATCGTCCTTCTTCGCCAATTCGCCTGATTCAATTCGGATACAATCTGAATGAATGGATGCACATTGCGCTGGTGCATGGCAATGGTTTCCTTTCAGCCTATAAAAACGGCTCTCTGATTGGTTCGGTGAACTGCATTGCAACTGCCCAGCCGCCCGCTCAACCGGTGTTATTTTTTGGCGGTATGATCAAAGCAGACAGTCAGAATCAAAATCATAGTTTTTGGGGATTTCAAGGACAAATTGATGAATTACGCATCTACTCGACTGCGCTGAGCCAGCAGGAAATTCAGAACACAATGATGACTGAGCTGAACGGCAACGAAGCTGGACTGGTGGCGTATTACAAAATGTCTAATGGCAGCGGTTTAATGGTCAGTGATGATAGCGGCAATGGAAAAGACGGTCAATTGATGGACGGAACGACGATTGTAACGGGAAACGGGACACCGCCTTTGTGGGTGGTTTCCGGGGCTTTTGACAATATCCCCCCGACCGTGGTGCCGTCGCCAACTAGCACATGGACATTTACACCTTCACCATCGCCTTTACCGCCAACAATAACGCCAACCAGAACGGCAACATTCACCCCTGGTGTGAATCCAACCTTCACCTCTTCCCCTTCACCTGTTCCGCCGACCATTACCGCAACCCGAACAGCGACTCCGACCCGAACAGCGACCCCAACATTTACCTGGACACCCGAAATCCCAACGGCTACCATGGCCAATACTCGAACGCCCCGTCCAACATTTACAGCTTCACCTTCTCCAATTCCTCCAACGGTGACCAATACCTGGACGCCACGGCCAACGCGTGTAGCACCGACTCAATCCGACATCACACCAACGCGTACGATTGATCTGAACATGGATAATTTTATATTTCTTCCGTTGGTGAGAAAGTAGTTTTGATTTGTTGAATCGAATCTCAAGGTGTTGGGCTTTGTGTAACCACCTTAATCTTTACCCAAAAGGCCTTATCACCGCGGCTGCCCAGACCAAAGACGACCCCCTGCGGGTTCTGCAATTTCCAGTAACTTTCGTATTCGCGCGGTTGTTCGGGGGCTTTCATGTTTACAGAAATATCCACCAATCCATCCGGCGGAACATTCACCGGCAAGTTGAAACTTGGGGGTGCTCCCAGCACATTCCCGGAATCGAAAACCACTCGATAACTGGTCGTCCAGGTGCAGGAACCGGTATTTTTCAACCGCCAGGTTTTAATGAAAGTCTGCCCGGGGGAGAATTCGCTGCCATCCGGTACCGAAACATCACTGACAAATTCAGCGCGCTCGCAAGGCGCTGGATTTTCAGCAGGTGAAGGGGTTGTGGTCATTCTGTCAGATGGAGGTGTTTCTCCCCCTGAAGGGGGGGAGGAAGGTATCATCTGGGCAAACTGGGTGGTTAATGCCGCGACGGTTTGGGCCGCGGCGGTACTGGCAAAATCGCCGGTAGGGGTGAGCGCCTGCCCGGCTTTGGGTAAGTTACAGCCGCCCGTGAAAATCAAGGTCAGGACAGCTGCTAACCCTATAATGATTTGAGGGTAGAGGTTTGGGGTTGAACTTTTCATTGGGTTGCTGGTTTAAGCATAGCCATAAAAACGCCGCCCGTCAAGCGAGCACGGGCGGCAGACAGACCTGGAAGGGCCGGTTTTTATTTCCTGACCATGGGGAGAAACAGGAAGTTGTTCGTGTTGGGGTC